>JBDIBA010000068.1:0-2506 GCA_039812705.1 Acidimicrobiia bacterium | reverse complement strand
ATGGTGGAAAACACACAGCCGTCGCGCATTGGCCAGGGTTGTTTCACCGCTGTTTGCCCAGGGGTTGATGTGATCGATCTGCAGAAAGGCTTCGTCTGAACACTTGTCGACGCAGCAACGCGAATCGCGAAACTCAACTGCCCTCTTTGTCACGCTTTTCCAAGTGCGAGTCTTGGAAGTGGCGCTCAGCAGGTTTTGCCCGTCTTTGACGAGGACGGAGAACAGTGATTCCCCAAGCAACTCCTTTGCTTTGGCGACCGAAACAGAACCCGCCCCTTTGATCTCGCAGACCTCTCCGGCTTCGCGGTGCCCGCGTCGGAGGCTCGCAACGTCAACGACTAACAACGCATCAACAACGCGGCGACCCGCGTTCGAGACACCGCTGGCGGGTCTTTGAAACAGGCGAACAAGGGCGTCGGCCGTGTTTTGGTTGAACGAATCTTTAGTGCCAGCCGCGCGCTTCTCTTGAAAAACGACTTCACGTCCGCGCGCGATCAACGATTTCAGACGCGCGGCATCTTCGGCCATGAGCCGAGCCGTTAGAACCTCAGCGCCATCGAAATCTTTGAACCAGTAACAGCTGCGCGCTTCGTACAGCTTGTTGAAGTGGTCCTGTTCCTCCTCGGCGGATCTAAACCCAGAACCTTGTCGCGCACGTGCCTCAAGCTCCTTTAGGCAGTTGTCGTTTGCGACATCAATGAGCTGACGCGCGCGAGAATCGTCGCCGTTGGCGCCGCGAACTATTGCAAGGGCTTGCCGTTGGGAAACGGTGCCCTGGCGCGTTGCGGAATCTAGCGATGGCAACTGCGAAACGCCTTTTGCAAGCGCCAATGCCTGCCTGGCCCTGTGCTCGGTTTCGCCCGACGCGCTGGCGACGAACGCTGGAACCGACCGAAAGCCTTGATCTTGAACAAGTGACGTTTCTGACACCAACACCTGAGCCCGCCCTGCAAGCCACTCAACACTGGCGCACAGGCGTGCACATGCGGACAGGACCAAGAGCAGTTCCGACCGCGGGACTGCCTCAAGGTCTGTGGCGGCACCATCGCTACGACTTCATTGAGCTTTTCAACTAACAAACTCACACGAGTCAATGTAGCACGTTAGTGCGACAGTACGAACACGCGTTCGCGCCGCCGACAACCCGCCCAAAAAAAACTCAGCCGCGCCGCCCCGCGTGACCGTGACCCGACTCAGAGCCCTCGTCCTCGTCGTCCTTCTTGACAACGGACTCAACCGCAACAGTCGGAACCTCGATGGTTGCGGTTGTTGTGCCGTGCTTGCCTTCGTAGAGAACAACGTTTGCAACGGCCGAGTAAACGACCAGCTTCCCGAAAATAAACAGAGCCGCGATGAGCGCAAGCGCCGCACCAAATGCGCCGTATGCGCCTGACTCGGCACCCCCGACAGCGCCCGGAATGAGCCGAGCCAGTTGCTTGATCACTTCCATTCCGGCGGTTGCAATGAGCGCGCCGGGCACCACGTGGCGCCACGAAAGTTTGACGTTTGGTAGCACTAGTGACGTAAAGATCCAGAGACCGAACGTCAACGCGACGCTAAGCAAGCTGCTCAACACACCCGCCCAGGCCGGCAGCCACCCGACAACGACTGCAGATGCAGCAACCGCGACCATGATGACACCCGCGCCGGCCATCCAACCCAGGCCGACCGCCTTGTCTTTGATGCCGCGCCCGCTTGATTGCCAGCATTGGTTGTAAGCGAATTGCAGAGCCGACGACACACCGAGCGCCGACCACAACAACGCAACGAAACCAATAACTGCCGCAAGTCCCGCACCTTCGCTTGCGCTGTTCATTGCGTTGGAGATCGTCGTTTGCATGTTGGGATCTGTAATTCCCAGCGATTTGATGATCTCGCTTGTTACGTCAGTTTCGGAATTGCGAATGAAGAAACCCGCGATGCTTGAAGCAATGATGAGCATTGGAAAGAAGGACAAGAACACTTGCAGGGTGACTGCGCTTGCGACATTTCCACCTTGCAATTCGCTGAAGCGGTTGAGGATTTGCATCAACCGACCAAGCCAGCGCCAGTTGTGCTTCTCGGCAAATGACATGACGCGAGACTTTGGGTCCTTTCCGCCCTCTTCGGACAGGCCGGCAGCGCGTCGACTGAACGCATCAATTGGACCAGACGAGTTGACGTCTACGTCGTCGTCGCGCAGGAATGAACCGCCTCGCGTCGTCTTAGGCTTGTTCTCCGGTTCGATTTCGACCTCGACCTCGGGCTCCTCGGGAGCTTGGCCGCGTAGGACGCCGTATGCGGTCCGCAGGCGAGCACCGAATCCCGGCGATGTTGAACGTTGTGTCTTTGGGCGATGAGTCACGCCCGCATTCTTCTTCATCTGGGCCGAGTTGTATCGGCGCTATCGTCCGGGCGGTCTATGTGGAGGTCGCGCTGCCCCGCAAGTCGGCTCAAGAGCAGCAGGGCAACGACCCGCTACATAAAACAAAGTGTCAAACAACTATGCAAGCTCAGCGCTAGGCGG
>JBDIBA010000067.1:0-2594 GCA_039812705.1 Acidimicrobiia bacterium | reverse complement strand
CCCAGTCGAAGTCACGCGAAGCGTCAAGCGGTGACGACTCGCTCGGAATCATCTGAATTAACCGGCGCTATTCCTGGTCGCAGGGTCGAATTGACTGGGTTTGGGTGCGTTAGCTCGCTAGATTGCTCGTGTTCCGCATCGGTTCTTGAGATTGGCCTGATGACAAGTATCTCTTTTAATCAACCCCAGCTTCCGTCTGAACTGCCGTTTGATTATGCGCGCCTTACCGAAAGGGTCGGCGAATCGCCCGTTGCCGGTGCACTGCGCGAGTGGATGGAGCGAGCCAGCGAGCTGTTGAGCCTGCCGCCTGCCTCCAGCGCAAACGTACCTGTCGAGCGCTTTCAATGGGTTCCACCTATCCGCACACGGCCTGCCCAAGAGTTCGCGGAGTTTGCCGCGGACGGAGTCATCTCGTCGGCATTCATCTTGCTTACGCGATACTCCCCGACGACCGGAAGTCCCCAGGTCTATCTGCAGGAGCGTGTTGGTGCTTGGAGGTCGGGCTACTACGGACCGCCCGGTGGTCACGTGGAAGAGGGTGAATGGCCAATCGAGGCAGCAATTCGCGAGGTGCGTGAAGAAGCCGGGGTGAGGGTCAAGCCGCGCCACTTGCGTGCTGCGTTGTTGAATCTCACCGATCCCGACTTTGACGATCGCGACCCCAGCCTGCAGAGGGCGGACTATTGGTATGTGGCTAAATCATTCAATGGCGAGCCGCTTGCGTGCGAGGAAGACCGTGCGGGCACCTCTGGATGGTTTGAACTGAGCGCGCTTGCAGACATTCCTATAGTCCCGAAATATCGTGCTGTTTTGACTGCACTGGTCGCGGGAAACGCGCGACAGGGCGGACAGCTTCACTTGACGACAGCAGAACTTCATCAATTACATGCGGACGAACAGTTGAGACTTGGCGGACAGCGCCTTGGTGCGTCGCCGCTTTGTGCTGGTGTGTTGGCGCCCGAAGCGGGGTTCGCCAGACTGCTCGGTCAGCACTGCAGCCAGTCGATTGACATTGGATTGCTGTAGCCGCTGATCAGGTTGACTGGGCTCGTTTTGTGGTGTTTCGGCGATCCACCTCATAATCGACGAGATGTCTGACGCTGGCCTTTCGTACTCCAGTCTGGTTAAAACAACCGTGGCCGAAAGTGTTGAGGGCGCAAATCGCGTGTTCGCCTGCAGGCTTACCGCGTGGATTGGTACAACCCAACAACCGGAATCGACGGCATTTCTGGTGACCATGTGTTGGTTGTTGAGGGCAACGGGCTTCTGCGTTCGTCCAAGCACCAAACATTGATCGCTTGAGCCTTATTCCGTCGAGGCTGATTGGTCCGCGCGACACACCTAGTCCGGGTGTTCCTCATTGGGATGGTCGCCTAAAGCATCGAACGCTCGTTGACGCGTTGCTGCCTCATCTCAACCCTGCTGCTGTTGACAATGCGTCGGCGTTCTACGGAGGTTCGGTGGGTCGATACAACGAGTTGTTGTCGCGCCCGCGCATGTTGCAAGCGAGCGACCACGTTCCTGCACTGGCCGATTTGCTGCCACTTCTTGAACTCCGCGGACAGCTAACGTCCGAACGCATCGAAGACATCCTTGGAATGCAGGCCCCAGCGGCATTTGCTCATGCGATGTCGTTGTTGCCCGAGGCCGATGTTGATTCCATGGCGCATCAACCCTCGGCCGCGGAGAGCAGCCCTGCTCTTGCTGCATGGATGAAGCAGGTCCGATTGAGACCAGAGTTTGGCTTCGGTGGGCGTCTTGGTGAGTTTCCAAAGGGAATGGTTTCACGCGCAGAGACAACAGCGCGCATTGTTGACTTTGTAATGGGTTGTGACGTTGACCGCGTCCGACAAGTCAGGCAATCCGAGAATCCGACAAAGAGTTGGTGGCTAGTTCACTCGCTGGCGTTGAAAGACACCCGACTGGGTTACCTCGCGCTGCGAAATGTCGATGCGGCACTAACCGCGTTCGAGAACCATGTTCCTGCCAATGTTGCCGCGAGATTTCGCACGGACGAAGAACGCTTAGATGCGTTTGCTGATGAGTTGAGCCGCATGGCTGACGGGCGATATGGAATGTCGCCCATTGCACGGCACGACGGCCTGGCAAGAATCGCAACGTTGGCCAAGCAACAAGGCAGAAGTGAACGAGCAGAGGTTCGCGTCCTTGCCGAATCGCAATTGGAAGCACATCAACAAGGCGGCACGGATGGCCTCACGTTTCCACCGGCTCCTGTTTTTGATGACCTGACCGTGAAGCGCGCAGGTGATCGCGATGTAAGCGTGCAACTGGTTCCGGTCGAGTCGTTGCAGCGATTCGGCGAACTGGCAACCGAGTATCAGAACTGTCTTGCTTCTTACATGTGGGGTCTGCAAAGCGGCGAGCTCCATCTATATGAAGTTCGTGCTGGTTCCTCAGCGTCTTGGGATGATCAGCGTTGACACCCTTGGTGGTCTGTTCGATGCTGAGCGCTCGGCTCCCGAGGGCGAATGGAGCTTGGAAGACGACACGTTTGGTCGTGTCGTATTTAAGCAACCCTGGCCGAGTCCCCGAAAACTGATCCGCACGGAATGAGAGACTTGGTCCAACCCAAA
>JBDIBA010000066.1:0-2748 GCA_039812705.1 Acidimicrobiia bacterium | reverse complement strand
CCCCTCGCAAGACCGCGCTGACGCTTTATGGCTTGACGTTTTACGGGTCAAACCAAGAGCTGCTGGACCGCCTCGGCAAGATCACGTTGGGCAAGGGCTGCGTCTATATCAAGCGCTTGTCCGATGTTGACCTTGACGTGCTGCGTGAACTTGTTGCGCACGCCTGGTCCACCAACCACAAGGACTGAGGGGGCTTTTGGTGGGCTACGGCCTGCAGTTGCCGAACCAGGTTCTCCCAACCGCGCAAACAGCGCCGAGATTTCGCGAAGTTGTCGGACTTCCCGAAGTTTTCACGCTCAGCTTGATAGGACTGGCATTTGTCGGGCCGACATTTATTGGCCACGCCACACGACCCCTTCTCGTAATCAGCGCGCTAGCAACAGCCGCCTACCTAATCATTCAAGGAAAGGCAGCCAACTACATCAGCTTCGTCTTGTGGCTGTGGGTAGTCAGTGCGTTACTACGCCGAATCATTGATTGGCAGTTAGGTTTTCAGGCCTCCAACATGGTGCTGCTGACACCCCACCTCGCTTCCATGCTCGGGATTGCATCACTGCTGACGCAGAAGCGGTGGCGCTTGCCGCCGCAGTTTGCAACAGCCGCTGCAGTGGTCGCCTTCGGCTTTCTATTCGGGACAGTTGTCGGCATCGCAGATAACGGCTTCGTCGCCTCGGTCGGCACCTCCCTGGATTACCTTGCGCCACTCGCACTCGCCACCTTTCTAGGAGCATTCATCCGCCACCACGGTGCCGCGCTCATCGCAAGTATCGGCGTCAAGTTGTTGGTCGTGATCGCCGCATACGGCCTCTTCCAGTGGGTGATAGCTCCAGCGTGGGATACGGCTTGGCTAGCCGCGGCAAGAGACCATGCAATGTCGTTCGGAAAACCCGCCGCGTTTGAGATACGCGTATTCAGCACCCTGGGTTCACCACTCGCGTGCGCTTTCACGCTCGGCGCAGTATGCGTACTTGCAGTCAAGTCACACTCGCCAAAGGCAACTTCGGGCCTGCTTGTTCTGTCGACCGTCGCGATAGGTCTCACGCAAGTGCGCGCTGTCTGGTTTGCCGTACTACTTGCCGGTCTTGCACTTCTCGTCCGCGGTCATAAGCGGCTGATCAGAACCGCCGTCTTTGTTGGAGTCGCGCTCGTAATTGCGACAACCGTCAGCCCGACGGCTGGCGACATGATGACAGAACGACTTTCGACGGTCGGCCAGGGGGTTAACGATGGCAGCTTCCGTGAACGCGCCTTTACTTACGCTTCCGTCGTACCTGAAGCCGCAAGAGACCTGTTGGGCGCAGGGATGGGTGGCGAAACGCGTGCAATTGGGCTCAAAGGTTTCACCCCTACACTTGACTCGTCCTACCTGAGCCTTCTCGTCGAACTAGGACCACTCGTCGGACTGCTTGTGCTTGTTGCGTTGGTCCCGCTACTGACTTCCGGTATTACTGGAGTCCGCTCCAACGATCCCCAGATACAAGCCTGCGCTGCTTACAGCGCAACATTTCCCATTCTGTTGGCGTTAGGTCCAATCCTTACTGGGATCATGGGCGTCATCTTCTGGACGTTTCTGCTCCAAGCATCTCGCAAGAGAGTCGCAATGGACCCATCTGAAGCGCCAGCGCCAGCTCTCGGCATTGCAGCCATGCGTTAGTTTGGGCGGGTGAAGCACCGGCCCAGGATCTTTTTCCTCGCACTTGATAGCTGGAGCGGCGAAGGCGGCATTCAACGCCATAACCGCCGACTGCAAAAGGTGCTGCAAGAGCTTTCCGAATCGAATCAGATCGACACTTCTTGTTTCATGTCGATCTGGGACGACAGATCCGAGCGCGGTCAAAACAATCTGAGCATCCGTGGGGTGCGTGCCGAACAGTCAGCAAAAATGACAACAAAGCAGCGCCTATTGAGTTTTGCGCGGGCACTTGTTCCCGTGCTGACTTCGGTTCGGAAAGTGCGACCAACAACAATCGTGCTTGCACACCGCATCCTCTTGCCGTTCTCGCCGATCTTGAAGCTGCTCAGCCCGACCTCACAACAAGTCCTTGTTATCTATGGCGTTGAGGCATGGACACCGTTCAAGTCAATCGAAAACATCGGCCTGAAATTCATCAACCAAGTTGTTTCAATTAGCAAGTACACAGCAGCAAAGAGCGGCGAGATCAATGGGGCGCTGAGCAACAAGCCAGTCACGATTATTCCCTGTGCAATCGACGAGCTCACGACCGCTCCAACCCGCTCAAGCAGAATTACACCAACGCTGGTAACCGCTTCACGTTTGGCCAAACAAGCGCACGATAAGAACATCGACAAGATCATCGAAGCAATGCCCGCAATCGCAGCAAGCATTCCTGGTGCCGAGTTACGAATTGTTGGTGACGGCGACGACCGCGCACGCCTGCAAGGCATTGCAAGTAGTTGCGGCGCTCGCGACAGCGTGACATTTCTTGGTCGCGTTGACGACAAAGCAAAGAACGACGAGCTGGCATCTGCCGACATCTTCGTCCTTCCATCAACACGCGAAGGTTTCGGCATTGTCTATTTAGAAGGCTGGCAATACGGGCTGCCAGTGATCGGTGGCAATGACGGTGCCGCAACCGAAGTCATCTCTGACGGAACCGATGGCTTTGGCGTTGCACCAACTGCCGAAGCCATCGCGGATGCTGCAGTCAAGCTCTTGTCATCACCGGAATTGCGGAAAGAGTTTGCAGCGAACGGCCTCAAGAAAGTCGAGACCGTCTATAGCCATAA
>JBDIBA010000065.1:0-2996 GCA_039812705.1 Acidimicrobiia bacterium | reverse complement strand
ATCGTTATTTGTTTGATCGTTATTTGCCGCTTCATTACGTGCGGCTTCGGCAGCTGCAGCAGCGTGCAGCTCATCTGCCAACATCTTTCGCGTTGACTCAATTGCGTTCATCTCGTCGCGATGTTTTCTGCGCGCAAGTTCAAGATGCGACTCGGTCTTTTCCGCCTGCGCACGCAACTTGTCAATCGACAAGCGCGAGGGCTCGGTCCACAGATGAAGGTTTGCAAGCTCTTCGCGCGCGCGAACCAAGTCGCGAGCCGCGGTTTCCTGCTCTTCACGCAACACTGCACATTCCCCAATCAATGTCTGCGCGACTTCTTGAGGGTCTTCGTCGTCAGTCAACTCCAAGCCAACGCGGTCGAGCGCTTCGCGAAGCTGTTCGCGCTGGACCGGGGCCTTGCAAGCATCCAAGTACTCACGCACGTGATTCAGCGCGCTGTCTGCATCTTCGAATTCCAAACCAAAAAGGCCCTTGATTCGTTGCAGCACGGCCGTGAGCTCAAGAACCGTGTCGACCTTCGGGTCTTCCTCGGCCTGTTCAAAGAGTTCATCCCATGCGTCTTGGGCTTCCTGCAGTCCCTGACGCGCACGAGTCTCTAGGCGCTGTTCGATGCTGGTCGGTTCGTGGCCAACCATGTCGGACAAGATGGTGTCCAGCTGCCGATGCGCCTCGGCAAGATCCGCCTCGAGTTGGTTAACCAGCCACTGCGGCACTTCGCCCGCCAACGACCGCCTGTTTTCTGAAGATTCGTTTTCATCTGACTCGTCAGCGCGTCCGGCAAGTTGGATCTGCTCGAGCTGGTGCGCCAGCTCTTCAATCTGTTCGAGGTCTTCCCACGGCTGCGTCCACTCACTTGCGGATAGCAATTGCTCGATTTCAGTGAGGTCCGGCAAAGCCTGCGACGACTTCGCGGTCAACTCATGAATCATCTCTTGAAGCGCCAGCTCGCGCTCCACGCGCTCTTCTTCTGACTGCGAACGATAAGCCTCTTCTTCTTCGACGCGTTCGAGTTCAGTGAGAACCATCTCGCGCTCGGCTTCTGCGCGCACCAACGCGTCGTTCGCCGCCAGTTCGCGGGCGGTCAACTTGGTAAAGGCTGCGCGGAGTTCCGCGGCGCTTCGTTCGGCGTTGCGAATGGCCGCCGAATCGACACCTTCAAGAATCCATTCCAGATCGGCAGGGGTGATGACCGCATCCTTCGGGTCAAACGCACCGCTGGCCACGGGAAACGAATTAGCGATCTGATTAATGAGGATTACGCGCTCAAAGGGACGACAGCCGATCAAGTTAAGACCTGGACCGAAGCCGATGCGGTCAGGACCCTGATCGCTCCCCTTGTATTCCACCAGTCTCAAGTCTGCGCCTCTCGTTTAAGACCCCCTCAGGGCCTTCAGTGACTAGTCGGCAGCATTTCGCCAATTCTGAAGCGTCTTTTGACCCCACATACAGTGGTCATCTGTAGCTATTTGTGAAACCGAGCGGCTTCGCTCAGACAGGCGTGCTCGCAAGCACTTGTTGGAGACTCCGCGCCAGCGATTCGTAAGAGAACTGTTCCTCAACCCGATTCCTGCCCGCCCTCGCCATTGATGCAGCCTTCTCGGGGTCTCGGAGGACTGCATCAATAGCCTCTGCCACCTGGGTAGCCCCCACCGGCTTTGGCACCACAAAGCCGGTTTGGCCGTCCGCCACGGCTTCATGAGAACCACCGCTCAGCCCCGCAACAACTGGCACACCTGCGGCTGCTGCCTCCACAAAAACGATGCCAAAGCCCTCACGTTCCAATCCCATCCAGCGGTCGTGACAAGCCATTGCAAACACGTCGCCGCAGCCATATACGCCGGGCAAATCGGCATCGGAAACTCGGCCAAGAAAAACAACCCGCGCGCGTGACTTCGCGGCAATTGCCTGGAGGCGATCTTCATCGCGTCCCGTTCCGGCAATTGCGACGGTCAAGCCCGGATATTTGTCAGCCAGTTGATCTGCTGCCTGGATGACCCTGTCAAAGCCCTTGCGCTTGACCAACCGCGAAACCGAAACAATCAACGGAGATTCAACAGGTAGTCCCAAACCCATGCGAATCGAGCGCTTTTCCTCGTCGTCAAACACCTTGAAGCGCGAAACGTCGACGCCGGGCGGAATTGAAACCACCGTCTTGTTGCGCATGGTTGACCAGCGTCGCGCAATGTCGGGAACGTAATCACTGCTGCCAATCAGGCCGCAACTGTGTTTCATCACGCGCGCCATGGCCGTTGCAGACACCGGCAGATTGGCGGGAATGATCGTCTCGGCGCCATGTGCGGCTAACCAATAAGGCACACCGAGATGTGGACCAATGAGACCCAATGGCAAGGGCGGATCAAGCACGACGAACGATGCGCCAACCTCGCGAATCAACTCTTTGACCTCACGGATGACCGAGGGTTTAGGCAACAACCACCAGTCCTTACTTCGCACAACGCGAAATGGCTGAGCACGGTCAAAGTCTTCGGAACCTTCATATGCCGACGTGAACACGACAAAGTCGTCAGCCGGAAGGCGACGCCACAACTCCCACAAGTACGACTGGATTCCCCCAACCTTTGGCGGAAAGTCATTCGTCACAAGCAGATGAACCATCTCGTCAGTCTGGCTGACGAGGCGCGGCCGTGCCTCAATAGACGACCCAAGGCGACTTAGATGCGGATTGGTCAGCTAAGCACTGCGTGCGTGTTCGACAGGCAAGCCAAGCAGGCCGTCAATCTGGTCGACAAGACCACTTGAAGCAAGCGAGCGAAACGCCTGCGCCTGGGCCTGGTCGACAACGACGGCCGGGGCGACATCGCCGCCGTGAAGAACAACGTGGCCATGGCGAACCGACACGGCCGTGAACACGTCGTCAAGATGCTGAGCACTGGATGAATTGAACATGTGTTCCATTGTGACGAGGGGGTGTGACAGCGATACCCGGCCTCGAATGACCAATCAGCGGTTGGTGAACTTCAGCGGTTGGTGAACT
>JBDIBA010000064.1:0-3260 GCA_039812705.1 Acidimicrobiia bacterium | reverse complement strand
GGACAAGGACAAGGACAAGGACAAAGACAAAAAGATGGACAAGGACAAGGACAAGCATGAGACCACAACGACAATGATGGCCACAACCACCACGGCACCTGCGGTCAAGGCTGCGACAGTCTGCGTAGACTTGACGGCGGGCAAGGTTGTCCTTCCTATCGAGACTCACTTCGAAGGCAAGGCCGGAAGCACCAAGGTCCTGCTCAGCAAGGGCGTCATCGCTTCAGCTCAAGGCGCAACTGCAACTGCAGTCTTCACCGGCAAGAACAACGGCAGTGTCCGCAGTGGTTCAAAGCTCATCGTGAAGTCAGGAAAGTCCTCTGTGACCCTTGATGACGTGGAAGCATCTGCAGGCAAGGTCACCACGGGCACCGGAACACTGACTCTTGGCAAGAAAGTCGACATCGCCGTTGTCGTGGGCCCAATGGGTGCCTTCTCAGGCGGTGGCGAACTGGAACTAACCATCAACTGCGCACCGGCTCCAACCGTTGCACCTACGACTGCGGCACCTGTGACCACTGTTGTCGAGGCAACAACCACGACAACGGCCCCAGTTGAGGTTCTCGACAAGACCGAGACCCCCGAAGTGCTTGCAAAGACGGGATCAGACCTAACGATGCCGCTTTCAATCGCTGCATTGACATCACTTCTTGGTGGCCTCTCGCTCCTCAAGCTTGCTCGGACAGCTCGCCGCGAAGAATCAGTTGCATAGTCAACACATCTAACAACAAGACAAACAAGGGCTCTACGGCAACTCCGTGAAGCCCTTGTTTAATGTCAGACGTCTAGCGGCCTCTTGAGAGCGAGAAGTTCCACGTAGAGCTGTAGCGACCGGCCGGCTGGAGGTAATCCTCCTTGGCGTTGATCCCGATACTTGCGGCCGATCCAACACCAAGACCTGAGTACAACTCGGTTGTTCCACTTGTTCCGGCAATGTGGCCGCCAGCAAAGGCTCCGACACCAATACCTGCTCCACCGCTGGCTCCAATGGCCCAGCGGTTAGTCGCCAAAAGCGAAGGTGCCACACCCGATGTACTGGCCATCTGCAAAGCACCCGTTGCACCTGACATCGGCGAGAAAGAAGCAGACACACTTTGGCCGTTGAGATTGCCCGAACTTGTAAATGAACGAGCCACAGAACCTGATGTTGTGACACTTGGATCGAGCGACAGTTTCGTCGGGCCGCTGAGGACCGCAGTTGATGACGCATTGACAGGAGATGCGAAACCGGCTTGACCAACTGTCGGCATGTTGCCAGGACCATCTGTTCGCACGATGTTTGAACGACCGAATGCAAGCACACCGAGCGATGCATCGTGACAACTGACCATGATCTGGTGAGGCGCTAGCGAAGAGAAACTGACACCACTGACAACAAAGGCATACGCGGTGTTGGTACGTAATGACTGTTCGCTGCCTAGGTCGATAGCAATAGCGTCGCCGTACATCAGCGCTGAAGGTGAACCTGCAACGCCGAAAGAACTGAGGATCGTCGGCGCACCTGTCGCACCCGGGACATCAAAGGCCGGGTAGCCAGGGCTAATGCTTGCCGAAAGCGAGACGGTCAAGAGCACTTGATCTGCGGCATGACCCGACGCACCAGGAATCAGGCTCACCCTGGCATCTTTTATTGCGATTGCAGCCGAGTTCACCGAAGTCACCCGAATGCGCGATGCGTCACGATCCAAGAAGTACAGCAAGCCACTCTCTACCGCCATGCCGACGACGCGGCCGATCTGAGTCCCGGTTGCAGTGCCGAGCTCGCTGAAACCCTTTGAACCTGTACCTGCCACAACAAGCAAGCCGTTGTTAGTGCCGATCCCAATGATCCTGCCGGAATTGTCGCCCACGTAGATGTCCAAGTCCGTCCCGACTGCCACCGATGCTGGAGCGTTTAGCTCCGCATCGCGTGCAAACGATGCGCCAGCATTTCCCGCGACTCCTGTTCCAGCGACAGTTGCAACGCAACCTTGCGGGTCGACTACACGAACACGATTATTGGCGGTGTCGGCAACGTAAATGTTGCCCATGAAATCGCTTGCGATTCCCGTTGGTGCATTGAACTGCGCAGTTGCCAGATCGCACCAACCGTCACCAGAGAAACCAGCCGTCCCGCTACCGGCAAATGTCGAAATGCTGCCTCCGGGGATGACTTTGCGAATCTTGTTGGCACCACGGTCAACAATTAACAACTCGCCTTCGCGAGTGCGAGTAATTCCGTAAGGCTCAATGAAAGTCGCGGCCGTAGCAAGGCCGCCATCGCCGCAGTCGGCGCCGTCCAGGACAACGGTGAAGTGCGATTGGCATCACGGGCATCAAAGGCTTGACTGATTGGGCCGTCTATCGACTTGCGAAGTTCTGCGCGATAGATCGCGACTGGATTGACATGGTTTCCGCCATCTGCAGAGCCCACCTCGATTGCGTTGTTTGACCCATGCCTGGAGGTCGGACCCGAACTATTTCCAATAGAAGTCCAGGAAAGGCCATCATCGGAGACGTAGTAGTTCTTCACACCCGATGAAAGGGTATGGGTTGCGCGAAGCCAATGAGTACTTCCCGGCGCCCATCCAGTCGGCAGGGGAACGTAGGTGTAGCTCGGAGTTCCACCTGAGTTCCAGATAGTCATCTCCAAAGCGTTTGAGGCATTCACGCTCAGCCCGTAGCTGGATTGAACTGGACCGCGCTTACTGATGATGTATCGGACAGTCCCCGAGTACCAATCCGGATAAGACACCTTGGCGCGGATGTCCAGGTCGCCAGTGACGGCACGGTTGGCGGCGGCATCGGGCGTTGTTGCGTAGTTGCCCGCGGTCGTGCCCGTAAGCAGCAGTGCCCTGTTGTCGGGGCTCACGTCGCCTCCGGCAGGAAGGGTTACCTGCGCTTCGCTAACCGTGTTGGTCGATGCCGTGGTGAAGCCCATATTCACCCGGTTTCCAGAAAAAGCTTGCTGGCTGCTCATTGTCGTCACCGAAACTCCGGTCAGCGAGGCAGCACTCACCGGAGAAACCAAACCGGCCGCACCCATGACGACCGCCAAGCCAGCCACAGCCCATTTTTGGGCACGACGAACGAAGACCATTCGCTTTTTGAAGTGCCGAGGGCCCGCTTTTACCTTGGTTTTATCGACAAACCACCGTCATTACTTAACGTGACGCCCCATCTTCACATGCCGCAACTTTCCCTGGTCAGAGGCCGTTTGCCGAGGCTTCACCGGGCTCGACCCCGCCCTCCCGGCTCGGCCGTTTTTTTCCACTCGGCCC
>JBDIBA010000063.1:0-3402 GCA_039812705.1 Acidimicrobiia bacterium | reverse complement strand
GCGTAGCCGGGGGCTGTGTCGACACCCGCGGCCTTGGCGAGGAGTTCGTAGAGCTGTGTCGCGCTGGTTTCGACGCCCGTGCCGACGTTGTAGAGGCCCGAACCCGCAGTCGCGCTGGCCACGAATGCGGACACGATGTCGTCGACGTACGTGTAGTCACGAGTCGCTTTGCCGTCACCAAAAATCGTGCACGGTTCTCCGCGGAGGAGTCGTTGGGAGAAAATTGCGACAACACCGGCCTCGCCGTGCGGGTCTTGGCGTGGTCCGTAAACGTTCGACAGCGCAAGCGTTGACGACGCCATGCCATGCAGGTCGCTATAACCGTGCAAGTAATTGCCAAACGCGGCCTTGCTGATGCCGTATGGCGAAAGCGGCTGCTGCTTGACGTCCTCATCGAGTGGAAGCAGGGAATCATCGGCTGCGCCGTAAATGGTGCCGCCGGATGACGCGAAAACCATCTTTGCAACACCGGCATCGCGCGCGCCTTCTAGAACGTTGAGTCCGCCGATGATGTTGATCTGGGCGTCCAAAACGGGGTCGCTGACGCTGATGCGGACATCGATTTGCGCAGCCAAATGGAAGACAACCTCGGGCTTCAGGTCGGCAACGACCTTGCGAGTGTCCTCGGCGCGGATGTCGTGTTCGATCTCTTTGAAGGCCGCTCCAGCCTTGCGAGCCGAGACCAAGTTGGCCTCTTTCCCGCTGGAGAAATTGTCGAGGATGGCGACCTCGTGACCCTTGTCCAGGAGGCGGTCAGTGAGGGTGGATCCAATGAAGCCGGCTCCGCCGGTAACGAGTGCGCGCATGGGCGCCAGGCTAGCGAAAGCCGCCGACAAACGCAGTGAGTGGGAGGGTCCGACCACGGAAATTGCAGGTGCGGGCAAACCCTTGATTGCTAGTCCACCGGGTCGATTTGAGGCTTCGTGGCAAATATCGGAGTCATCGGTGCCGGATACTGGGCACAGAACATGTTGAGGGTCATTGGTGACTGTGATGACGCGCGCCTGCGCTGGATCTGTGATTCCGATGCAAAAGCCCTCCACGGCGCTGCCGGCCGCTATGCCGGTGCGTTGACGACTGCCGACTTCCTCGAGGTTGTCAACGATCCCGAAACAGATGCGGTTTACATCGCGACCCCGCCGCACACTCATGTGAAGATCGCCAAGGCGGCACTGGAGGCTGGTAAGCACGTACTGGTCGAAAAGCCGCTATCGACGGACTCTTTTGAAGCTCTTGATCTGATTGAAACCGCCGCGCGCAACGAACGCACGCTGATGGCGGGGCACACGTTTCTGTATTCGGCACCGGTTTGCAAGGTCAAGGCCCTGATTGAATCGGGCCAGTTGGGCGATGTTTTCTACATTGACTCAGCGCGAGTCAACCTTGGTCGCTACCAACCGTCTGGCGTTATTTGGGACCTGGCTCCCCATGACCTTTCGATTGCTTGTTACTGGCTTGATATGGCGCCGATTGCCGTCAATGCAACTGCTGGCTCTTACCGCGGAACATCAAGCGAAGACGTTGCTTTCATCACGCTGGAGTTTCCAAATGGCGCGCTTGCGCAGATTCATGTCAGCTGGCTCGCTCCGGCCAAGTTGCGTCGCACAACGATCTCGGGTTCAAAGCAGATGGTTGTGTATGACGACACTGCAGGCCCAGAAGCCGTACGCGTTTACGACCAAGGTGTCGAAGCAAGCAACCCGGAAACCTTTGGCGAGTTTCAACTGACTTACCGCCGCGGTGACGTAACTATTCCGTTTCTTGAACCAATCGAACCGCTACGTCGCGAGTTTCAACACTTTCTCGACTGCGCTGCAACGGGCAAGCGCCCATTGAGTGACGGCGCGTCTGGATTCCGCATTGTGCGCATTATCGAGGCCATTCATCGCGCTGTGGAATCTGGTAAGCGCGAGGAAATTGACTGGTCGCAGCGTCGACAAACAACTACAAAGCCGCGTGAACGTTTCGGCGTTGCATTGAGTTCGGAGTATTCGCAATGAGCTCAAAAAACGGCGGCAATGTGGGCGGCCAAGCAAGTGGCGAGGGCATCAAGGTTCCCTTGATGAACACGGTTGCCGAACACGGCGCGCATCGAATGGACATTGAGGCCGTTGTTGCCGAGGTGCTGAACACAGGCGACTACGTGAACGGCCCGAGGGTTGCAGCCTTCGAGCAGGAGTTCGCCGAATACTGCGACGCCTGTCACGCAATTGGCGTTGGAAATGGAACAGACGCGTTGCGCATTGCCTTGAGCGCACTCAATGTCGGACCTGGCGACGAAGTTGTGACGGTTTCACACAGCTTCATTGCAACCGTTGAAGCAATCGTGCATGTGGGCGCGACTCCGGTGTTTGTCGAGGTCGGCGCCGACGACGCAACAATGGATGTGCACCGCCTTGCGGATGCAATAACCGACAAGACTGCCGCAATCGTTCCCGTTCACCTTTACGGGCGACCCGTTGACATGGATGCAGTCATGGACGTGGCAAGCGCGCATGGAATTGCAGTCATTGAAGACGCGTGCCAGGCGCACGGCGCGACCTATAAGGGCCGTCGTGTCGGGTCTTTGGGCGACATTGGTTGTTTCAGTTTTTACCCAACCAAAAACCTTGGAGCAGCGGGCGACGGGGGAGCGATTACAACGTGCTCAGGTGAGTTGGCCGAGCGAATAAGACTCATTGCAAACCACGGCTCGGCCGTTAAGTATCAACACGAAATCATTGGTTGGAACAGCCGCCTTGATGAGCTTCAGGCCGCAATCTTGTCGATCAAGTTGCGCAAGCTCGATGCAGAAAACGAGCGTCGCAGCCAAATCGCTCACCGTTATATGCATAACTTGCAAGGTATTAATGACTTGTTGCTGCCTGCGCAGGCGGACGAGGAGAACACAAACGTGTATCACCTCTTTGTTGTGCGACATAAGCAACGTGATTCGCTCTCACAAGAGCTAAACAGGCGAGGTGTTGGAACCGGCGTTCATTACCCAACGGCCATTCACCAACAGCTTGCCTTTAGTGACCATTACAGGCATTGGGTGTTGCCGGTATCAGAGGCGTGGGCGGCCCAAGGATTGTCGCTCCCTATGTATCCGCAACTGACCGATGCCGAAGTGGACTTTGTGTGCGAGCAAACTCGTCAAGCCGTAGCCGGGCTTGTCAACGTCTGACGGAGTCGGCTCATCTCGGCGCCAAGACCGTGTCGCACGCCTGAACCTGTCTCGCGCAAGTCGTAGACGAGCGCGAACCGCTGCAGTGGAATGAACTCGATCTGGTCCCAGTGCTCAAGTGTCAGCCGCGGACATTGTTCAAGGTCGAAACCGCTGGGAATGGCTTTTGTTAGTGCAGCCACTGCATCTGCGGGGCTTGCGCCGTTTGTTATGAAAACCAGGTCGATGTCGATGTC
>JBDIBA010000062.1:0-3663 GCA_039812705.1 Acidimicrobiia bacterium | reverse complement strand
GAATAACCACCACCGTCGGGCGGCCGCCTAGTTTCTAGGCCATGGCCGCCCAATTCATTTACACAATGCGCAACCTCAACCGGTTCTACCCACCGGACAAAGAGGTGTTGCGCGACATCAACATCTCGATGTTCCCGGGCGCAAAGATTGGCGTGCTGGGCTCCAATGGCGCCGGCAAGTCGTCATTGCTCAAAATCCTCGCCGGACAAGATGACGGTTTTACGGGCGAGGCACGCCTGACCCCTGGCTTCACGGTCGGCATCCTTGAACAAGAACCGCAACTGGACCCCAACAAGGATGTCATGGGCAACGTCAGTGACGGCGTTGGCGAGATCAAGGCGCTGCTAGACCTCTACAACGAAGTCTGCAACAAGATGGGCGAACCCGACGCCGACTTTGACGCGCTGATTGAAGAACAAGGCAAACTGCAAGACAAGATCGATGCGGCCAACGCTTGGGATATCGACCGCACCCTCGACATTGCAATGGATGCGTTGCGTGTGCCGCCCGGTGACGCCGACGTCACAAAACTCAGCGGTGGTGAGAAACGCCGAGTCGCGTTGTGTCGCTTGTTGCTGTCGCGTCCGGACATGTTGCTGCTGGACGAGCCCACCAACCACCTCGACGCGGAATCCGTTGCATGGTTGGAACGCTTCTTGCAGGACTATGAGGGCACGGTTGTTGCAATCACCCACGACCGCTACTTCCTGGACAACGTGGCCGGTTGGATTCTCGAACTTGACCGCGGTCATGGCATTCCCTACGAAGGCAACTACAGCGGCTGGTTGGAGCAGAAGCAAAGCCGCCTCGACCTCGAGGCCAAACAAGACAAGGCGCGCCAGAAAACACTGCAACACGAACTCGAGTGGATTCAGATGTCTCCTCGCGCACGCCAATCGAAAGGCAAGGCTCGCATTACCGCATACCAACAACTGCTTGCAGAAGCGGAAGCCGCGCCCGACAAGCAAGACAACTTGACCATTGCAATCCCAATGAGTCGCCGCCTCGGCAACGTTGTCATCGAAGCCGACAACATCAACAAGGGCTTTGGCGACAAGTTGTTGATTGACGACCTCAGCTTCAACCTGCCCCAGGGTGGAATCGTTGGAATCATCGGACCGAACGGTGCGGGTAAGACGACGCTGTTCAAGATGATCACCGGTTCTGAAAAGCCAGACGGCGGAGACATCAAAATTGGTGAAACAGTCGACCTTGCTTACGTCGACCAGTCGCGCGACGTGCTCGACGACAACAAGACCGTTTACGAAGAAATCACCGACGGTCACGACGAGATTGTCATTGGCAAGCGAACCATGAATGGTCGCGCATACGTTGCCGGGTTCAACTTCAAGGGATCAGATCAGCAAAAGAAAGTTGGCGTGCTTTCGGGTGGCGAGCGCAACCGTGTGCAATTGGCGAAGGTCTTGAAGCGCGGCGGAAACGTCTTGTTGTTGGACGAGCCCACCAACGACTTGGATGTCGACACTCTTCGCTCGCTAGAAGAAGCAATCCTTGCGTTTCCGGGTTGTGTGCTTGTCACCAGTCACGACCGTTGGTTCCTGGACCGCATTGCAACTCACACGCTTGCATTCGAGGGAGACAGTGAGGTGCGCTGGTTCGAGGGCAACTTCACCGAGTATGAAGCCGACCGCAAGAAGCGCCTCGGTGCCGATGCAGATCAACCTCACCGCATCAAGTACAAGCCACTCACTCGTTAACCGTCGTTCAACCACCGAAATGGAACGGGTCAAGTCCAACGCAAATCTTGCGTTGTGCCGTTTAAAACGGTCAACACTCGCCTGCTACTCATCGTCATGATTGTCAACACCGCTGAACAAACCAGACAACTTCAAGCACAGTGCAGTTGCAAGACTCAACGTTGCGTAGGGACCTGCGATATACGGGTTGAGCAACAAGGCTCCCCATCCGTCCCATTCTTCGTCCAAAGACATCAAACTGCCAGCGCTTGCTATCAGAGGCACTCCGACAATCGTGGCAATCAGCCAGATGGCCAAAAGAAATACGCTTAATAGCTTGAGCATTGTTTCAGTACCGAATCGTCCTGGGTCTGCCGGAACCTCTGAACCTATGAGTCGGTAGAGCCTACATATAGGGACTTAGGTGAACAAAAGAACTGCAGGAACGAGCAACGCTGAAGGTGCACTACGTCTTCAGCCGCAAGATCGTTGGCTGGCGTATTGCATCGACAATGAAAACTTCATTGTGTTGCGACAACCAGTTGAATGCAGTCAATACACATCGATCAAATATTCAGACCGTCTCGGCGAACTTGGCTACGTGTCGCCAAGCAAGTCCGAGGAGACGTACCACCTTGAGCTAGGCGCAGCCACTGAGGCCGCGGAAGCTATTGCCATTTAGCCTCCGCTAGGCCCAGGACGATTCAGTTCCTTGCAAGTACAGCGTCTAAGCGTCTTCAATCCACACCCATTTGCCCTTGGTCTCCTGCATGGCGTCGTGGACAACAAGTTCGAACACACGTCGATCTTCGCTTTCCCCAGAATCGAGGTGGTAGCTGTGAAGCGGATCTTCGACGAGTCGTTGATATCCCATGCACGCAATCACTGGCGATTCGGCTTTATCAATGGCACGCCCCTGGAACGCGATGTCTTCTCGGAACACTGCGAGCTTCCATTGAGGCGGGACGGCATGATCTACAACTTCGAACAACGGTGGTGGCACCCACATCGGCAGGCCATTGTCATCAGCAATTAGATACTGAATGCGTGTTGCAATAAAGCGAACGCCAAATACCTCATACACGTGACTCATGGTCAGTTCTGGGTAGTTGTAACCGTGCTCGTCCTCGCTGGTTCGCACGCCAGTGAACGGCGCGTGCTGAATTCGCTTGATCTTCATGCTTCCCTTTCACTGCCGTGGAGTTCTACTTGTATTTAAAGTCGTCCCCGACATTTAGCGGGTCTGCCCCGAGTTTGGTTGACTCCCAACTATGGACAGATGTCCAGGAAGGGTGCCGATGCAGATCAACCTCACCGCATCAAGTACAAGCCACTCACCTGTTAACCGTCGTTCAACCACCAAAACGAATGGGCCAAGTCCAAAATGAATGTTGATGTTCGCTAGAACGGGTCAACACCATGGCTAGTCACAGGCATTGCGCTTGCGCTCTTCAATCCAGTAGTGAATCAGATAGCCGGGGATGGCAAAACAGCACCATATAGCCGCGAATACCACGAGAAAGATGCCTTCCCACCAGTGCTCGACTGCCTCATCCAGCAACTGCGCACCTATCGACCCAAGCGGAACGAGGCCAAGGCCGACCCAAAACAACTTTCGATCAGTTCCGGCCAAGCGCAGAATCAAATACATCTCAATGGATCCAAATACTGGTCCAAGCATGAGAATTGCGAAACCTTGACCCTGGTCAGGATCGAAGAGGCCGGGTTGGTCGACGATGAAGAAGGTAAGTGCGGGGCCTGCGAAAGCGACCAAGGCCACTGCAATGAGCTTCGTTGCCAATTTCATCTGGTGGTGATCCTTCCTCCCGGGGATCCGTATCTTTGCCTTAAAGAGTTGAGAGTGACCCCACCGTAATAGGCGTTCGCCATGTTGTGGCATGTCCTGAAAATGGGTCCACACGACAGCAGCATGTCTACGTGGAAGAACACGTCCACTTGAGCCCGG
>JBDIBA010000061.1:0-3739 GCA_039812705.1 Acidimicrobiia bacterium | reverse complement strand
GTCGATGTCGATGTCTTGGCTGTCGATCTTCTGGCTGAACGTCTCGAAGTAGTTGCGCATGAGCGTTGTCGTCATCGACGCGTCGTTCCAGTCGACAACGCAAAGGATGCGGGTCCGAGTGGGTGGTGTTCCATCCCAAGCGACGCCTTGATCGGCGGCTGGGAACCCGTTGCCTGAAGGAAGTTCGTTCACGATGTCGCCGGATCTGAAGTGAGAAGCATTCAGGTCTTGTAATGCGTCCGACACGCCGGCGCTCTTAAGCACGTCGGCGCCTTGTTCGGAGTTGCCTCGACCAACCAAATAGAGTGCGCGGTTAATTGCCGCCTGTTGTGTAAGTGATGGCATCAACGCCAACGCACGTTGCGCAAAGCGAGAGGATAGGGCCTCGCTGGCGAGCGGGGCCAGCGTTTTCGCGCCCAGGTCGAACAACGCAGCGGCAGTTGCAGCTACGGCGTCCTCTGGCCGAGTTACTTGCAGCGCGGGAAACAAGTCGGCAAGAGTTGTGCAGGAAAGTTCGCGATCACGCAACGCCTGGCCTTCGCTGATTGAACGGCCAATTGATGAACCGGTCGAAACGTTGGAATCGTGTACGCGATATCCAACCGTTGCGTGAGGCAAATAGCGGATGACTCCGGTGCGGGCTGTGTCGAAATTGAGCTTGTAGTCGGGTGCAAAGCCCGAACTCCACGCGCCGCACTTGTCGAAATATTCGCGTTTGACCAAAACGGACGGCGAGCCAATCGGGCACGACGCAACGTGACGGCGCAAGAAAGAACCCGTGTCATAGGAACAGTCAAGATGGAAAAGGCCTTCATGGAGCTCGCCGAACTTGTCCATCCGTCTGCCGCCTGAATGCACCATGTCGACCCGCGGGTCATCGTCGAAAACGGCAAGCTGGCGCTCAAGGCGTTCGCGGAATGAAATGTCGTCGCCACCGATCATTGCAATGAGCTCGCCACGCGCGTCGCGCGTTCCTCGATCAAAGATCCAATCAAAGCGCCCGCGTCCGCCGATGTTGTCCTGGTCAATAACGCGAATGCGAGGGTCGCCCAAATACTTCTCGATCACCGACCGCGTTGAGTCTGTTGACCCATCGTTCGTGATGATCACCTCGAAGTCATCGACGCTTTGATTGATGCAGGACTCGATCATCGGCCCGATGTAGTTCTCGATGTTGTACGCGGCCGACACGAAACTGACTCGCGGACCGTCACGTTTTACCGATACCCGCTCAACGGGTTTGACGTCAGCCAACGACAGCTCACTCGCCAGCCATTTGGTTGCCAAGTGATCGCGTTCGAGTCTTGCGCTTGCCTTAACAACACGAGTCGAATCGCCAAACCTGATTACACGCTGAAGCTCTGCGATTGCTTCGTCGGCTGTCTCGACAAAGCAGACTTCATTGTCGTCAAAAAGTGTTTCAATCTCGGCGCTTCTGAACGCAATGACCGGAACCTCAGCGCCCACTGCGTCAAGGCAGTGTTGGGCTGCACTGACTACTTGATTCTTTGTCGGAGGCGGAACTAATACAGCCTTGACTGCGCGCATTTCGGTGCCTTGGGTTGGGTAATCGATGGCGCCGTGAGTGCGGTTGTGCAGTCCCGCCCTGTCGTCGCAATCCAGCCATCTGTAACCACGAATGTCGATGTCCACAGTTGCTGCAATGCGTTGTGCAAGTTCAGTGCTTTCGCGATCGCAATCAACGCTCATGATTGCGGGACGTTGTGCAAGGTGAGGTCGCGGGGGAGCGTTTGTATGCAGAACCGGAGGAAAACAAAGCGGCGGAAGACTCACGACGTTGACGTTGACGTCCCGCGAAGTTGCTTCGGCAGCAATGGCCTTGAAGGACTTGGTTGATTCCTCGACGACGATCACTGAGTCCGGCCGCAAGTTGTTGAGCATCCATTGCCACTGCGCCAGACGATCCTGCGGATCGGTGAGGAATGTGAAGTCGAAACCCCACACTTCGTGACCCATTGATTCGAGAGCCCGAAGAACATGGCCGTGGACAGGGCGTCTGGCGTTTTCGGCCCCCTGTGCCGCAAGGATGAATCGCATTTCAGGAACGTAGCTGAGCAGTGCGTGAGCGTCTGTGAACACGCTGCGTGAGGCTGTCCAAGAAAAGATAAGCCCAGCTCAGATCGCTGATGCACTCACCGATGTGGGGCACGTGAGCGATATTGAACTTCCCCCCGACATCATCGGTGAGTCGACCGGTATTGCTATTGCTCAATTGTTGCAAGCTGGCGCACTTGGCGCCGGAATCGGGCAGCTTCCTCAGGCCGCAGCCGAACTACTGCGAGAGCGGTTGGCTGCCGAGGACGAGTGCCGACTGTTGCAGGAAGCGCGAGGCGGCCGCGATGTTTGTTGGCTTGATGAAGGCAACCCGGAGCCTCTTGTAACGATTCGAATGGCGACGTTCAACAGGTGTGAGGCCCTGATGGACTGCACATTGCCGACCCTTCTTGATCAGACATACGACAACATCGAGATCGTTGTTGTCGGTGACTGCACCGACGCGCAAACCGTCAAGGCTATGTCTGGCATCAAAGACAAGCGAGTCCGCTTCTTCAACCTTCCGCGTCCTTCTTCTTACCCTTCAGACCCCATTGCGCGTTGGCGCGTGGCGGGTTCGCCGCCCATGAACCTTGCAGCAGAGCTGGCGCTTGGCGCATGGATTACGCACTGCGACGACGGGGACCAGTTCACTTCGGATCATGTCGAGGTCTTGTTGCGCGCGGCCATCGAGCGGCGTTTAGAAATGGTCTATTCGAAAACACTGATGGAAACGCCAATTGGTTGGCAGGTTGTTGGTACGCAGCCACTTGCTTCCGGCAATTTCACGGCGGGTTCTGTCATGTGGTCAGCCGGCCTTCGTTTCTTGAAAATGAGCACCACTTGTTTCAAGTTGAACGAACCTCAGGACGCAAATCTTTGGCGTCGGATGGCCCAGATTGGCGTCAAGACCGGCTTCGTCGACGACATCACTTATCGCTATGTCCAAAGCTCCGTGTTCAGCGCATTCGATGAAGCGCGGATGTTGGACGAACAAAAAGGCGCTAACGAAGAGGTGCTTGTTTAATGGTTGCTCACTTTCGATGCGTGGCGTCGCCGACTGCTGAAACAGACCAAGCCGCATGGGTTGCACAAGCTTGCAAGATGGGAACCGTTGCCAATCGCTGCGGAATTGACGGCTTTGTGTTTCGGTACGACTGGGAGAACGACGCGCCGAATGGTGTGGATATCGATGCCATTGAGGACGCGTCGTGCAAGTTCTTGCTTTGCTACACGGGAAACCAGGAGAACCTCGATGACGAACACGTTCGTTTTCTCTTCACCACTTTGATGTCGCCCAACTACCTGCGTGTGGGCAACTCTCCGGTTGTAATGCTTGCCAAGACGTGTGATGTCACTGTCACGCGCTCATTCATCAACCGTCTTCGTCAGCTTGCAGATGGCTCCGGCATTGGGAAGATCTGCGTCGTACTTGAAGAGACAGGCGAACGCAGTTACAACGCATTCGGTTTCGACATTGCTGTTGGTCACGAATGCGCGGGAATCTCCGCAGAGAACACGGTTGACCTCATCAACTATCGCGCCCAGGTGGCCGGTGCAATTGTCCAGTCTGTGCGTCGCGCCGAGGACGAGAACCGAAGCGGCGCCTTAGTGTTTGTTGAGGTATCTGAACTCGACGAGGCGCTTCTGAAGGCGCATTACTGCGGTGTTATGGATGCTGCCG
>JBDIBA010000060.1:0-4102 GCA_039812705.1 Acidimicrobiia bacterium | reverse complement strand
ACTCGTCGCTCGACATGCTGACGCCTGTCGAATACGCACGGGCGTGGGAGGCTTACCAACACGACGACACCGAACCAGCATCACTCTCATAAAAGCTGGATCGCGAAATGGGGGTCGGTCACAAGCAAAGAGCCAATAGGAGCGCCGAACGCAAGGGCTATTTCTGCATAAGACTCCGTCTTGCCAAAGTGCATTGCATACGTGCCGGACCCGCCTTTGTGTTGCAGTGATTCGAACAGCAGAGCTTCGTTGTTGCCACTCACCAGTGAACGTCGAAGGCCCTCGAACATTGCGCCAAGCAAGAGCACGAACACGTTGAGACCAACTGCGTAGAGGGCAATCGAGATAACACTCGCAGCAGCACCTGCCACGGCAGTCCGTCGCCGACCAAGGCGATCAGAGACGATGCCGGTCCGGACTTCAAAGAGGGCCGCGAACACAAAGATCGATGCAAGAACAATGGAAGCCTGCGTCAACGAACCCGTGACGTGGGCAAAGTAAACAGCCGCAATCGCTACGTGAAATCGCAGTCCAAGAAATAAGTTGAATTGCGATATGAGACGAATGTTCTGCGACAAGCTGTGGTTCCGGTCACCTGCGAACTCAGACATCTGTCCTACTTAATCCACGCACGAAATCGGCAGTTGCCTTCGATAGCGATAGATCATTTGGTGGCGGTAACGACTAATGCCGGTTCGCCACCAGCGACTTTGCGCGCAACCGCCGGAGCCCGAAAACCCGCTTCGGACAACAGCCTCACCATTTCGTCAGTGGCAGGTGTAACGAAATGCTCGTGGAAGCTTTGATGTAGTGCGTGCTGTGAGTGCTGTGGGTTGGCGAAATCCTCGTCAATCAACTGCAGTCGACCGGCTCCGTCATCCACTAACACTCGATACAGCTCTTTGACCGCTTGTCCGAAATCGCGCATGTGGTGAATAACGTTCATCGAGGCAACTGCGTGCACCCGACCCGACTGAATTGGAAGACTTTCGGCCGTTCCCTTTACTTGACGTACGTTACGCAGACGCAGCGCAGCCAGGCGCATGCGCATGATCCCACGAAGCAGACCCGAGGGATCAACTGCAATTACACTTCCAGACGGACCCACCAAACTCGACATCTTCACAGTTGCGGGACCGAGGCCCGAGCCGAGGTCGAGCGCGGTTTCGCCAGGTTTCAGATGAAGCATGTCCACTGCAGCGTCGTTGACATCCGATGACCACAGTTTAGGCGCTGATCGCAACTGCTGTAGAACGCCAAATATCTGGCCGTGGGTAGGCTTTGATGTAGTGCGTGCTGTGAGTGCGGCACCTGAACGCTTCTCACTTTCATTGCCCTGCGGCTGAACCAGCTGCAGCCTAGCTGGTGGTCTCTGTGTGCGGTCGCCGTCTCGACTGCCTTCCTAGTCCGCGCGGCCGCGGCGGGAACGTGGCAAGTTGATAGCACCTTTCAGCTTCCACCTTTCACATTCCAGAGCGAGCACCGCATGAACGCGAGAACTTCGAAAATGGGCATTTGGGCTGCCATGGCAGTCAGCGCCTTGCTGTCGGCCATCTTCATCGCACAGGCTTCGTTCTCAGTGAATGGACTTCGAGCCTTTACTTTGTTCGATGACGCAATGATCTCCACACGCTATGCCCGCAATTTTGCAGACGGTAACGGTCTGGTCTGGAACGCCGGCGAACGAATTGAGGGTTACACGAACTTCCTTTGGACTCTCTGGATGTCGTTGCTGCACTTGCTCCCTCTTCCAGACCGTTTGCAACCTCTGCTGGTATCGATCACCGGTGCTGTGTTGCTGATGCTGGCAGTGTGGCTGGCATCTCACCTGGCACGAGAGCTACGGCCGGAGTCTCAATTTGCCCCGGTTGCAGCGGCGTTCCTGACGGCACTTTGCTACCCGTTGGCATTCTGGACACTGCGTGGCATGGAAGTAGGACTCATTGCGGTAGTTACAACAGCAGTCACCCTGTTGTGTTTGCAGATGGTCCGCGAGCCGAGCATGAAAAAGGCCTTCGCGATCGGCGCTCTACTTGCTGTCGGACTATTGACTCGACCCGATGCAGCCGTCATTGCAGCTGTTGCGATTGGGTTCCTGGTTGTCGGTCTGCATGACTCCCCGAATCGCAAGTACCTCCTGCCGGTGGTTGCAGTTCCGGCCCTCGCATTCGCTGCACATCTCGGTTTTCGTTTTGCCTACTACGGTGAGTTGGTTCCCAACACATACACATTGAAAATCGAGGGCTTTCCGCTTCGCAACCGGTTAGTGCGGGGCGCAAAGTCCGTGTGGCAATTGCTTTTCCAAGGGGGTTTCGCCGTCGCGGTTGCAATGGCACTCTTGGCTATCTGGAACGCCAAACGCTGCGCGTCTCTACGCCGCTACCTGTTGCCAGCAGCAATGGTTGGAATCTTCGTGGCCTACAGCATTTACGTGGGCGGCGACGCGTGGGAGTCGATATACATTGCTAACCGCTACATCACTTCAATGCTCCCGGTTTTCCTTGTTCTTGTCGCGTTGGGAGTAGATGCCGTTTCGCAGTATTCGCGCGTAGTTGCTGGTGCATTGTCTGTGGCCACCATCGCCACTATCGGACTCGCGACAATCGAGATTCCACCCCTCGACTATTTCTATCCTCAAGCCGTTGAACTGAATGGAACCTTGGTTGCCGGGGCTGCCATCGTTCTGCTCGGCCTGCTATTGGGCGTCTTCCGCAAGCAGCTTGCGCCCGCCTACTTGATTATTGGCGTCTTGTTTACAACCTTCGCGGGAAACTGGATCTTCACCTTGGGTAACCACGCCAGCGAGGTGAACGGCGACAACCTCTGGGCTCAGTACGGAATGGCGCTCAGTGAAATGACCGAACCCGGCGCTCGTCTTGCCATCTCGTCTGCTGGAAACATCCCCTACTAAGCGGGCAATGAGCGCTTCTTTATCGACATACTGGGGAAGATGGACAAACACATCGCCCAAACTCAGCCGAAACGGGTCGACTTTCCTCCTGGCCACATGAAGTGGGACCACGAGTACGTGTTTTACGAGCGTCAACCAGACTTGATTACGCAGGGTTACCAGTTCAAGGACGAACAGGTGGATCAACTGATTGCGCGGGGTTGGACACAAGTTGACTCCGACGCTTTCGTTCGCCCAGGAGCAACAAATGTTGACGTAGAAGCGGTACGTGAAATCAATAGGCAGTTGAATGAAGCACGCGAACGGCTATTGACCGACAACAACTAGCCGCTGCTGACGCCGAGCGCAATCACGCCAGCGATGGACCGCCGTAGGTCAAAGAGGGAATGTCCTTTTGGGCTTGTTCGGTGCGAAACACCTCGAACCCACGATTCTTGTAATTCGTGAGTGCTGCCGGATGATCACGCGTGCTTGTGTGGAGCCAGATCCGGTCAACAGGAACCTCGTCAATCGCTTCAGCGTTCCATGCGGTTTCGACCGCAAGTGTGAGCGCGTGTCCGCCAAACCCTTTGCCGACAAACTCTGGCACCAGCCCAAACACCATTATCTCAACATCGCCTTTTCCGTGCGATTCGAGCTCGAGGTAACCGGCAATCTCGTTGTCCACTTTGATCAGCCATGGAACTACACCCGGCTTGTTCAAGCGGTTTCGCCACTGCGTCTCGGTCCAAGGTGGAATACGCCGGGTCTGAAACCCCTTCCCGACTTGGTCGCCTATGCGAATGAAGGTCCGCGACAAGATGGCCCAGGAATCTGCATCTTGACGTTCGACGCGAATCGGCCTTGGTGCGGGCTTACCGGCAATGAGCTGGCTGCGATCCGTCATCTGGAGATAAGACACAGTTTCGTTGACAAGCATGGTCAGAGGTTAGCGAGGGGGTTTCTGGAACAAGCAAGTTGGCCTTGGGTGCGTTGCGTGTATTGATTCATCGCATACGCGGGAGTGCAACTTCGTGGGCTAGTTCATGGTGCCCATTGTCCAAGATCAACGCGAGGCGATCGATCACCCCGGTCCACTCCTTCACCGGATCGGCAGCCAGGTCCTCTACAACGTCTGCCAACTTGGAAACGTTCAAGTCGCGGCTTGCAATAGTGACGTGCGGTTTCCAGACATCATCGTCGTAGTGTCGG
>JBDIBA010000059.1:0-5434 GCA_039812705.1 Acidimicrobiia bacterium | reverse complement strand
GACGGTGGAATCTTCACATTCGGTGACGCTGCGTTTCACGGCTCGACCGGTGCAATGACATTGAATCAGCCGATTGCCGGAATGGCTTCGACGGGTTCCGGTAACGGTTACTGGCTTGTCGCAACCGACGGTGGAATCTTCACCTTTGGTGACGCCAGTTACTTTGGCTCCATGCCCGGCTCGGGTGTGCGCGGCCAGCAGGCAGTCTCCATCATGTCTTCGGAAACCGGCAACGGCTACCTCATTGCCACCATTTCTGGAAACGTCTACAACTACGGCGATGCTCCGTGGATGGGTGGAATTGCCAACGGTTACCGCGGTCGTGTGGTGTCGGTCATGACACACCGTGAATAACCTGGCAGTTATTGATCGCTATTGCAGTGGCGAGATCACACCATCTGAGTTTGCCCAGTATGGATGGTCCGCCATTGCAAGCATCTGTTTGTCTCCGTCGCTGTTGCCGTACGCCCAAAGCTCAACGGGTTCGTTGTTCAGATAGTCGCGAAGCAAGCGTTCCTTTTCCGTGTCGCGCACGTTGTTGCCGACGAACCGGCCAGTAAGCCTGCCGTTGTTGACTTCCAGGCTCGTTGTAATGGCGTGGTCGATGCCAAGCAGCTCGGCGGTTGGCTTCAGGTATATGTCTGGGGACGCGGACACCATGATTGTTTCGTGGCCGTGTGCCTTGTGCCACGCAATGCGCTCTTTTGCTTGAGTGAAGACCTGCGTTTCAACCATGTGCTGGGCGTATGACTGGGCATGTCGCTGCATGACGTCGAGTTCTTTCCCTGCCAACAGTGTTTCAATGAACTTCTCTTTGACCTTGCCGTGCTGGGTGTTAGTGAGTTTGACGCGGAGCAGTTGTGGCAAGTGACTGAAAACTGCTCCGGCAACGGCCCTTCTCCCGACAGCGCGTTTTAGAAACGGCAGCAGACTGTCGCCTTTCGCGATTGTGCCGTCGAAATCGAAAGCGGCGACTCCGCGTCTGCCGTGATGGTCGGTTCTCACTCTTTGATGCTCACAAGCTTGATTCGGTCACGCAGGCATGCGTCGGAAGATCACGCGGGGAAGGTTCTTGATGACGATGAACACGGGGCGAAGCTTCGCGGGTGAGTAGACAATTTCGGTTCCACGGCGCACCGCTGTGTCGACGCTGTCGGCAACGGCTTCGGGTGTTGTTGCCATAGGCCCGGTTTTCATGTGAGCGGTCATTGCACTCTTGACGAAGCCTGGACGAACCACGATGACTTTCACGCCTGTGCCCGCGAGGGAGTCACCAAGTCCTTGGCAAAACGCATCAAGTCCGGCCTTGGAAGAGCCGTAGATGAAGTTTGCCTTGCGCGCACGAATGCCAGCAACCGACGACAGCACGACAATGGTTCCGCTGCCTTGCTGCTGCAGCTTCTTCGAAACATAGAGAAGTGAGGAAACCGCGCCCGTGTAGTTGGCCTCAACAACTTCGACTGCCGCTTGGGGGTCTTTCGCGTCTTGTTCCTGATTGCCGAGAACACCGAAAGCAACAAGGACGACGTCGAATGAGCCGAACTTGTCGAAGGTGTCATTGACGAACTTTTCGTGAGACTGAAAGTTCAGTGCGTCGAACTCAACGGTTTCAACGCTTGATGCAAAACCTTTCAATTCTTCGGCGCGCGCGTCGAGTTTGGCAGGCGTGCGCCCGGCGAGGACAACCCTGGCTTTGCGCGGGCCGGCCAGCTTCTTTGCGGTGGCAATGGCGATGTCGGAACTACCACCCAAGACCAAGATTGATTGCACGGTGCCCAGAGCGTCTTTCATAAATGCTTCCTGTTGTTCTTGTGGTTCTTGTTGTTGTTGTTATTGATTAGCTGTTGTTGTTGATTGGCTGTTGTTGATTGGCTAAGGGGTGACAAGGCGAAGGCGGTCCGATAGATCGCTTCGCAAGATGCGGTCGGGGTCAAGCGAGTCGCGAATCTTTCGCCACTCGCCAATGCGCGGGTACATGCCTTCGACGAATTCGGGGCGCAGGCGCGAGTCCTTTGCAAAATAAATGCGTCCACCTGCATCGGCAATCAGTTGGTCCAAACCGTCCAGGAGTGCGGGCAACTTGGGATCGCCGACTGGGATGTCGAGGGCGAGGGTCCAGCCCGGTGTTGGGAAGGACAAGTGGCCCGCGTTGGCCTTACCGAATCTCTTGAGCACTGCAAGGAATGACGCCGTACCCGATGCGCTGAGGCGTTCGAGCGACTCGCGAACCGTGTCTTCTTGTCCGTCCGCAACGACGTATTGGTATTGCAAGAAGCCACGCGGCCCGTACATGCGGTTCCACTTTTCGACCATGTCGAGTGGGTGAAAGAAGGTTGAGAAGTTCTCGATGTGGCCTTCTTTGTGGGCGGGGTAATGGCGGTACCAAACCTCGTTGAAGACACGCATGGTTAGCGGATTGACCAATCCTGACGGAATGATGTTTGGCGTCGAGACGATTGGTCGTGCCGAAAACGCCAACGGGTTGCGTGCCTTCTTTTCAGGCAGGTCTGAAAGTTTTGCGTGGTTTCCGCGCAACAACACCGAGCGGCCAAGGTTCTTGCCGCGTGCAAGACAGTCAATCCAAGCAACTGAGTAGTAGTAGTCAGAGTCGCTTTCGCGAAGGCGTTCAAGCAACACATCGAGGTTCGGCGCGCGTTCGACATCGACCTTGGCGTATGCGGTTTCGATGGGAAGCATTTGGATGGTTGCCTGCGTGATGACGCCGGTCAGGCCCATACCGCCAACGGTTGCCCAAAAGACATCGGGTTCGTTGGTCGGCGAGACGGTGATGCGGCCGCGCGCGGGTGTGTCGATGTCCATTGACAGCACGTGTTCGCTGAATGTTCCGTCGATGTGATGGTTCTTGCCGTGGATGTCGCACCCGATTGAGCCACCGACTGTGACGTAACGCGTTCCGGGCGTGACGGGAACGAACCAGCCAAATGGGATTAGTAGGTGCATCAAGGCATCGAGGCTGATGCCGGCTTCGACGGTGACAACCCCGCTGGTGGGGTCGAAAGCCAAGACTCGATTCATCTTGGTGGTGTCAATGACAATGCCGCCGGCTTTCTGTGCGGGGTCTCCGTAACTGCGGCCAAGGCCGCGCGCGATCACGCCGCGCGGTCCGCTGATTGCCCCACTTTGCTTGCCTGATGCCAGCGCTGTTGTCACTTGATCTTGTTCGGTGACGTTGACAACTTCGCCAAGAGTCGCGGCCGTGTTTCCCCAGCCGCTGACAAGCTGCTCTGTTGGTTGTTGTGAGTCTTGATGTTGTGATGATTGTTGTGGGTTAGCCATAGATCGCAAGTCCAAACGTGATGAGCCAAATGACTCCGAGTATCTGCATTGTGCGGTCGCCCATTAGGAGGTCCTCGGGTGCTCCGCCGTGGCCTTTTTCAAGCAACAGTGCGAAGCGCAAGAGGCTAAGTGTCCATGGAACGGCCGAAAGTTGGAACCACAGGAGGCTTGAGTTTGCGTCCGTGTGTCCAAAAGCCCATTGGCAATAAGCAGCGGTTGCTACTGCAAGTGCAATGCCAACCACCATGCGTAGGTAATTCGGTGTGTAGTGGGCGAGTACCGCGCGAGACGATGTGTTGTTTTCGCCCATTTCGTTGATTTCCGCAAAGCGCTTGCCGGTGACGACGAGGAGCGAGCTGAATACGGCGACCGTTGTAAACCAGCTGGAAAGAATCGTGTCCGTTGCAATGCCTCCGGCGACCATGCGCAGAACAAAGCCTGCCGCCACACACGCGAGGTCAACAACGGCGATGTGTTTGAGGTAAAGGCTGTAGCTGCAGGTGAGCGTTACATATCCAGCAATAAGAAGCGCCAGCTGTGCTCCTGAAAACGCGAATGCGAGGCCGATTCCGATGGCGATGCACGCAATGGCGAACGCCCATGCGAAACCAATTGGAATTACGCCTGCTGCAATTGGGCGAAACCGCTTGGTCGGGTGTTCGCGGTCTGCCTGACGGTCTGCCGCGTCGTTGATGAAATAGGTGCCGACCGATGCGAATACAAAGGCAACAAATGCAAGAAGTCCTGCGCGGATGGAATGTGGCTCGAATACAACCCCGGCAGCGGCTGGTGCTGCGAACACCAAGATGTTTTTGATCCACTGCTTTGGGCGAGCCGTCTTGAGCAGACCGCGGGCAAAGCTCATTTGCTTTCGGGGTTCATGATTCTTTGATTCTGTGCTGCTCGGACTTGTGCTGCTCGGATTGGCATTCGAATGGCTTGTTGATTCGCGTGGGTAGCCGAAGCGCGCCGTGTCCCGGTTTGTCGCGTTTGTACCTGTGACCGGTAAATCTGCGTCTTGTGAGGCTGCGTCTTGTGAGTCTGCAATGCGCGAGTTGCGCGCATCTGGTTGAGCATCATCAAGTCCAACTGTCTTGATTTGCTGTTCGTCGCGCGATTCGTGGTTAAGTGATTTTTGGGCCATATCGATTGTTGGAAGTCTATGGGCTGAGGGCGCAACCAGGTGGACTGATACCGTTCGTGCCGACTCGTCCTAGGAGCCTCGAATATGTGTGGAATCTTCGCAGTACTGCAGCGCCCAGCCGTGCGTCGGCCTCCAGAGCCCAATGCCCTTGTTCGTGATACCGAACGTTGCGTAAAGATTCTTGAAGCGGACCGCTCGTCCGCTTCATTGTTGGATGCCGCTTCGGTTCTTGCCGACGTTAATGAACAGCTGAAGGGTGCGGCCGGTGCCGTGGCGTTGGTTCGCAATTCAGACCTGCGCACCAAGATTGCGTCAGATGTTCAGTCAATCAATCGCATGCTCGAACAAGTCGAGGCGGGTCTTGATGATGAAGGACGCGCGGGCAAAGATCTCGAATCTCTAAACGCTGCGTGCGTCGCGCTACGCGGTGCAGCTTGGTCGATTGACAAGGACCGTCTTGTTGCAGCCGACTCCATTGTCAAGATGCTCGGAAGCGAACTTGACCGCGCAAGTGACACGACCATTGGTTCGTACCTTGGTGTGCAGTTTGCACTTTCCAACATTGATCGCTTGGAAGTGCGTGGTCGCGACTCTGCAGGCATTGCGGTCTGCGTCAGTCGTGAATCACTGAGCGTCGATCCCGGGAAATTCGCGGCACGCCACAAAGACCTACTCATCGACGGTTCTGTAATCGTCACCGATAAGTCGGTTGCGTTTCTCTATAAAGCAGCCGCTGAGATTGGCGCACTTGGCGACAACGTCGCATCCATTCGAGCCTCAATTGAAACGGACGAACTTCTTCGCGACGCCCTTATCTCTTCACCAACACTTGCAACTGTCGTGGCCCACACCCGTTGGGCAAGCGTCGGCACCGTCTCTGAACCAAACGCCCACCCAGTCGATTCCGCCGAACGATCCGATTCCATCTCACCCATCTCAGATCGCCCAGCAACCCAGCAGCAATCAAGCCAGCAACAATCAAGCCAGCAGCAG
>JBDIBA010000058.1:0-5461 GCA_039812705.1 Acidimicrobiia bacterium | reverse complement strand
TCCTCAACGAAACTGCAGTCGGACGAAATCACGTCTTCATCAATCATCGACTTTACGAAATCCTCACACGTCCCTGAGTCATAGTGAAACCGTGATTCGGTTCCCACCCCTCACGAACTCCAAGCTCAGCGACTTGCTCGCAGCACAGTCAGCGGCAAACGTCACGCATTCGGAGGCAGGCGCCACGCAACTCCAGGCAACCATGCCTGCGGGTTTCAATCACGATGAGATTTCAATAGCCATTGGCCGGGGTCGTGAATTATTCGAGGCTTGCTCCGAACACTTGAATCGCTGGGGATTGCAGCGCGCTTTGGGGTTTGCAGTCCACCCAAGCAAGTGCATCCCGAAGTGTGGTGAAACGATTCTCCTGACGCGAACGCTGCCAGGCGCAACCCTCGTGGCTTCGTGCCGAATCGTCTACACAGTCGTCGAAACGAACCGGCGCGGCTTTGCATATGGAACCCTGCCGATGCATCCCGAATGCGGCGAAGAGTTTTCGGCATCACAATCGATGACGATGACGTCGTTCACTTTGAGATTCGCGCGTTCTCGCGTCCCAGCTCGACATTGGCTCGAATCTGCAAACCACTCACGCGCTTTCTGCAACTAAAAGCAACGCGAAAGTATTGCGACGAGATGCTCGCCGTTGCCAAACAGCTAAACCAGACCGGGCCCTGACGCAGCAGGTTCTGGAAGACCCAAACGACGCGATTCGGTCTGTAGCACCACCGACGGCATCAAACCCGTGACGATGCCATAAGCAGCAAGGCTGTATCCGGTTCGCGGGTTGAGCGCTGAAAGACTCTCTTTGATCGTCGAATCACCATCAACTTTTGAGTTGACTGCGTGAATGGTCACCGGTCTGCCGGCAACTCGAGCAGCAACCCCGTCAAGGCGCACAGTGGTGGCGTCTGCAACAACGTGCTGCGGCATGCCCGCACGAAGTGTGCGCGATGTGATCCGCGCATGCACTGCGTCACGAATTGTCGCTTCAGAACGACCATCGACCATCACCTGGGCAGCCATTCTGCCGGCGCAACGAACATTCGCGTCGCGCACGTAAGCGGTGAAGAAACCCGACCCTTCTGCCCGAATGCCAGGCAGCGGGTCCTCGCTCCGAGCACCAAAAGGGCGCGCCGGACGCACGGCCAAGTTCGCAGCCACCACTTCTGCGTTGCCGACAAACTGAGCTTCTCGCGCATCGTTGACCGCAACTCGCACGATTCCCGAATTGCTCACCGTTAGCTTTGCGTCGCGATCTGCATGCGCCTCAGAAGGATCGGTTCGCGCAACGAAAATCGGGCAACCCGAAACTGTGACGTTGCCGACTCGCCCGGCAAGGAACACGGCGGAATCGCACCCGGATATCTCGACGTGAGTGTTCTCTGGAATCCAGCACTCGTAGGCGTCGCCCGCCTTCCAGACCTTCTCGCTAGTTGAAATAGCCTCATTTAGCTGGTGCGGCCCCATTTTCCAGTCCGCCTCCGGCGCAAGCGGCGGCAACGAATACAGCCGCGCATCAGAGGGCGAAGGGTAGCCGTAAGCAACGCTGGGACTGCCCAACACAATTTGAGAATCATGGATCTGGAGCACGGCAGGCTTTGATCCCCATGCAAACCGACGCACCACATGAGGACGGCGATCCGGCTTCATAGTCCGATCGGTTCGGATGATTACAGGGACTCGCCGGTCAAGCTTGCCGACGCGGAAGGTTGAGACTTCAGACTGCACGCGCACAAATTAGCCAGCTCTGAAGGGGCCGCAAACGCGGCACATCAGATCGAGCGTCACGCGTGGCGCAAAACAACCCAAGATTCCCACGGCGCCAGCCGCTGCACGTCTCGCTGGGAGTGAGTCTGAATCAACACTTCCCCACTCGCCCACGATTCGACATCGAACTCGCCTGGCATGGCGGCTTGAGCGTCACTGCAGTTAGCAACAACAAGCAACTCGTCGTTATTCAACTTCCGCGTGAAGGCAAAGAGCTGGGGGTGATCAATCCAAAGCATCGTGAAATCGCCATCTGCAATCACATCGTGGTCGTGGCGCAAGCGAATCAGAGACCTGTAGTGGTTAAGAATTGAATCGTCGTCCGTCAATTGCGCGGCAACATTGATCGACAAGTAGTTCGGGTTCACCGGCATCCAAGGCGTGCCGTCGGAAAATCCGGCGTTGACGCTCGCGTCCCATTGCACAGGCGTGCGCGCATTGTCACGAGTGATCGGCAAAATGCCGCGCAACACCTCGTCGGCCTCACCTCCACTTGCAAGCGCTTCCACGTAATGGTTCAACGACTCGATGTCGCGCAGATCAGCAACGGACTCAAACGCCATGTTTGTCATGCCGATCTCTTCACCTTGATACACGTAAGGCGTGCCGCGCTGCATGTGCATAACAGTTGCAAGCGTCTTGGCAGATTCGCGCCAATGTTCGGCGTCGTTGCCAAAGCGCGAAACAGTGCGTGGTTGGTCGTGGTTGCACCAATAAAGCGAGTTCCAGCCGCTTTCCGCAAGACCCTGTTGCCATTGATTTATAACGGTTTTCAGCTCGCTCAACGTAAAACTTCGCGGGTGCCACTTGTCGACACCCCAATCGAGCTCCATGTGTTCAAACTGAAACACCATGTCAACTTCGTTGCGCAAAGGATCAGTAAACAACTGTGCATTCGCGATGTCGACCTCGGGCATCTCGCCAACCGTCAACAATTCTGCGTCTCGTTGCGCAAACACCTCGCGGTGCATCTCTTGCAAAAACTCATGCGCGCGCGGACCGTTGATGAAATACGGGTGGCCGTTGCCATACTTACTGTTTGACTGCGACGGTCCATCAGGCAGCGTTGTCACCTTTGACAACATGTTGACGACATCCATTCGGAAACCGTCAACACCGCGGTCCAACCACCAATTCATCATTTCGTAGACGGCACTCCGGACTTCGGGATTCTCCCAGTTCAAGTCCGGCTGTTTCTCCGAAAAGATGTGCAGGAAGTACTCCCCCGTCGCCTCGTCCCACTTCCATGCAGGTCCGGAAAACCACGACTCCCAATTGTTTGGTTCCGCCCCAGCGGTGTCACCTTCCATGCCATCGCGCGGCGGACGCCACCAATACCAATCGCGTTTTGGGTTGTTTTTCGACGAACGCGATTCGCTAAACCAAGCGTGCTCGTCAGACGTGTGATTAACAACAAGGTCCATCACAAACTTCATTCCGCGTTCGTGCGTTTCGCGCAACAGTGCGTCAAACTCGTCAAGCGTTCCGAACAATGGATCAATGTCGCGGTAATCGCTGATGTCGTAACCGTTGTCGTTCTGAGGCGACTTGTAGATCGGCGAAAGCCAAATGACATCAACACCTAAGTGCTGGAGATAATCGAGACGCGACCGCACGCCGTTGATGTCGCCAACGCCGGTACCGCTGCTGTCACAAAAGCTTCGCGGGTACACCTGGTACACAACGGCCGACTTCCACCATTGACTCGTCACTGCAGGCGCCTTCCTCTGGGTCTAACCGAGGTCTGAATGAGCCTCTGGAGAATGTGGGCTCCACGGGAACACAACCCATAGGTCGGTCTTGGTGGCGACAAAGTCAGGTCGGATTGAAGCGCGATTCTTCGCGAACCACACTGCGTTGCGCTGATCTTCAACCTCAAAACCAATGAGCGACGAAATGAAACCAATCGTGTCGCCGGAGTCCGTGACGTCGTCGACCACCAACACGCGCTTGCCCTTAAGAGACTCCGTCTGAAGACCGGGAGGAAGAATGCGCGGGTCACCACTGGCGGTATCGTCAAGCCCGTTACCCGTGTAGTGCTCGACGTTGACGGTCTGAATGTTCTTGATGCCGAGGCGGTAAGAGAGCGCTCCGGCAACCATCAAGCCTCCGCGCGCAATGGCCAGAATGCAGTCCGGCTTGAACCCGCTCTTCTCAATGTCATTCGTCAGCGAATCAATCGCATTCCCAAAGTCCGTCCACGTCGTAATTTCCTTGGCATCACTCACGGCGCTAACCCTAGGCGGGCCGCTCAGACGCCTGGCGGCGGGTCGATTACAGCAGGCAACGCCAACCCTGGGGATTCCTTGGAAGAATGATCAGATGAGTTCGGAGTTATTGCCAGACCAAGTCCGCAAACTGCTCGCCGGGCGCGATGTCAGAGAGGTGCCAATGTTCGGAGGCATCTCTTTCATGGTCGATGACCGCATGGTTGCTTCCGCGCGAGGCAACGGCGACTTGTTACTGCGCATCGATCCCGATCTTCACGATCAGCTTCTGGATCAACCGGGCGCAAAGCCCGCAATGATGAATGCCGACAGGCCAATGGGCGACAACTGGCTCGCGGTCTCAGGCGACTCGCTCAATGGCCGCACTCTCAAGAAGTGGCTGGGACACGCACTCGATTACCACGCCTCTCAGAGCTAAGGGCTCGTTTCGGCCGGAGAGCCGGCCGGTAATGCGAAAATCTAAAGGTCAAACTTGAGGCTGCCGATGCCAAGTATGTACCATAAGTGGTACCACTTCCCGGAGAGTCCCATGGCAATCACAGCATCCGAAGCGCGCAAGAACTTGTTTTCCCTCATTGAAAAGGTGAATGACGACCGCACGCCCACGGAAATCGTGTCTAGACGCGGAACCGCCGTTCTTCTATCAAAAGACGACTTCGACGCACTTGAAGAGACGGCGTACCTACTCCACGTGCCAGCGAATGCACGCCGCTTGATCGAAAGCATGATTCAGGCCACATCCGGGGAACGCGCGGAACACTCACTCACAACAGATTGATGCGAATCGTCTGGACTCCACACGCTTGGGACGACTACCGCTATTGGCAAAGCACTGATAAGGCAACGGTCAAGCGGATCAATCGCCTCATCGATGACTGCACGCGCCACGCATTCGACGGCATAGGCAAACCCGAACCACTCAAGCACTTGCTTTCGGGCTTGTGGTCCCGCCGCATAGACGAAGAGCATCGACTTGTTTATCAAGTGGACAACAACGACCTGGTAATCCTGCAAGCAAGATTCCACTACGAATAGACGAACCCGCCGCATCGAACCGCAGGCAAGAAACCAAACGATTGAGCGAGGGTGTTGCCGCAGCCCCACTGCGCCAGGGATTGGTGACTCGCTGGAAGTGCGCCAGCAAATATGTGGAGCGAAGGTGTTTTGCTGAGGAGCCGTTGGGCCGAGATCACGAGACCCGAAGGGGCTCGGGATTGCTAGGCCTAGGCGACGGCAGCGAAACACCCGAGCGTGAGCGGAGAGGGTGGATGCGCAGCTTCGCTGCGCCAGGGATTGGTGAACGAAGTTCAAATCCCACGGAGGCGAAGCCGACGCCCCTCGTAGCGTGAGCGGAGAGGGTGGATGCGCAGCTTCGCTGCGCCAGGGATTGGTGAACGAAGTTCAAATCCCACGGAGGCGAAGCCGACGCCCCTCGTAGCGTGAGCGGAGAGGGTGGATGCGCA
>JBDIBA010000057.1:0-5466 GCA_039812705.1 Acidimicrobiia bacterium | reverse complement strand
GTAACCGCCCAATTGAAATCATTCCTGTTCAACGCATCACCTGGGAACTAACTCTTGGCAGAACTAGCAATCGTTCACGACTATTTGACCCAAACAGGCGGAGCTGAACGAGTGGTGCGCACGTTGTCTGACCTGTTCCCCGACGCGCCCATTTACACATCCGTCTACCAGCCCGAGCTCACGTTCCCAGAGTTCAAAGACCGCGATGTTCGAACCACGTTTCTGCAGCGCGCAGTTCCACATGGAAAGTTCAGGCTGGCTGCACCGTTATATGGGTATGCGTTCAGCAAGCTGGACCTTTCCGAGTTCGACAAAGTGCTGGTGACAACATCGGGCTTTGCGCACCACATCAAGCATCCAAACGCTTACGTCCTTTGCCACACTCCCCCGCACTTCATCTACGACCTCGACGAATACCTGAGCACTCCATGGCTACGCAAGATCGTTCAGACCGGCATTGCCACGTTGCGCATTCCAGATCAACGAGCCGCAGCAAGACACAGCAATTACCGCGCGAATTCCAAGTATGCGGCATCGAAAGTGAAGCGCGCTTACGGCAAAGACGTGCGCGAGCTTTATTGCCCGTTTAGCACCGACCACCTCCCAAGCGGCCTTGCCCCAATGCCCACTCAGCACAAAGCGCTGATGGTTGGCCGGTTGATGCCTTACAAACGTTTCGACCTTGCCATTCGGGCTTGTGAGATTGCCCAGATTCCTTTGACAATCGTTGGTGCTGGGCCCGACGCATCGCGGCTGGGCGCCATGGCCGGGCCAAACACAACCTTTGCCGGACGCGTTTCTGATGAAGAACTCGCCGACGTCTGGCGCTCGCATTCGGTTGCATTGATGCCCGGCGTTGAAGACTTTGGTTTCGCGCCACTCGATGCCAACTATGCCGGACGTCCAATCATCGGCCGCAACGAGGGCGGCGCTGTTGAGACCATTCAACCTGGCGTCACAGGCGAACTAGTGAAAAGCGACGACCCAAACGAATGGGCCCGCGTAATCCGAGAGACGCTTAACAAGCCTTGGGATCCCGCCGCATTGCGAGCATCAACCAAGCCGTTCCAACTCGACGCATTCAAAGCCAACGTCACTGCCTGGCTCAACGAGTAGTCCGCCACGGGCGCACAAGTCAAGGGCGATTGCATCGAGTATCGCAGGCACCTATTCCCTGAGCTGACATCAGCCCCACCGCAACGAAATAACGCGCTCATCCGGAAAATAAGGCGACCATTCGCCGTCAGCTCCACGCTCAGTGATTGGCGCGAAAACACCGCTTGGCAAAAGTTGCGCAGAGCCCCAATTAGGCATGTGTCTTGCGTAGAGCCTCCAGAAACCTAGAGATTCGTCAAACACCGCTCGACTCAGCAAAATCACACCGCCGACCTTGTCAGCGAAAACGTGTCGATTTGCAGAACCACTTCGGAGAACACCTTCGTCGCCGTAGAGGATGGATTCGACACTCAGTGGCGACAACGCAAACTCGTCATTGCAGATAACAAGCACTATTGGTCGTTCCGCCACTGCGCCGTACCGGTCCAATTTTGTACGCAATTGAGATTCACACGCTTTCGCGTAGGTTTGATTTGCGTCTAGGCGTGGGTTGCCACCCAAGACCGAAACAAATCGCTCGTCGCCATACGCCGTCAAGGCTGCGGTGAAATCAACCTTGCGATGAACAGCCAAGAAACCCGGTGCGCCTCTGTCGAGCCACTGATTGATTCGGTCGGCCATATAGGCAATCCACCATTCCGGGATTTCGTCGGGCAGGTCAGATAAAAGGGAAATTGCCAGGAAGCCGACGTCAAAGTTCAATCGCTCCGAAAGAAGCTCCGCCAACCTTTTCGACAATTGGTCCTGACGCTGGGTCTCTTCTTTACGGGCGGTGTGAAAAATCTCGACGGTTGCAACTAGACCGTCTTTTGTGATGCCAAGGTCCGGAGTTTTGGGGCCGAGTTTGTGATTGAAATCGACATCAAAGCCCATCGAATGAAACAGCTTTGCTACGACTAAATGCCATCGACCGCCATTGAATCGAACATCATCTCCACTAACCAGGTCGCGCCAAAGCGCTTTGTTGATGCTCAGATCCACCGACCAACGCTCAAGAGTTCGCGCCTGCAACGCGAGCCTTTCTGACTCGCCGTCGCAAAGGAACGCAACTTCGGACCCACCCGGGACCTTTTCGCGAAGTTCGGCGTCATATTTGAGTAACGGCATACCAGAACGATACGGACACCGACCTCACTAGTTGCCCACTCCACGGTGCGTCGACCTCGACGAAGGCGACTCGTAAAGAGACGAGCCAAAGTTCAGTCAGTTCGTAGATTTTTATTTGACACACGAACGCACGTTCGCTAGAGTAAACACATGTTTCGGCGTCGCAATCGCCGTGCAGTCTCGTAGTCAAGCAGTAGGCAGTTTAGATGGCGGTTGTTGATTCACATAGCAATGCTTCGCCCTTCGCGGCACGGGTAGAAGACCTTGCTATTGATGCGCTCAACAACGGCGTGCCGCTCGCTGAATTTCTTGACGCACTGACAGTTGGCATTAGCCGCGCATTCAAATCTGTCGAAATTGAAACATTCGATAGTCGAAGCGCTGTACAGATTGCGCGACACCTCGGCGCGCTAGAGCGTGTTGTGTTCAACAACAAGGTCACGTTCGAGCGACAAGCTGACCGCTGCAATGCAAGCACTGGCACAAGTGCACGCGGAACGGCCGAATTGTTGGCCTCCGAGTCCGGCGAAACTGCTCGCGATGTCGCAGGCCGCCTCGCCGTTGCACGCCGACTTGAAGCGTTGCCGGGCGCACAGGAAGCTTTTACCTCAGGCAAGTTGTCCTATAAGCAGGCCGACGCTATTTCACGCGGCGCCACTGATGCAGAGTCAGAAGCAGCACTTCTCCGTGTTGCGCAAACCCAACCGTTGGATGAGTTACAAAGGCAAGCTCAGCGTCTTGCCGAAGCTGCTGCGTCTGCTGAAGAGCAAGAACGCATCCGCGAACGAGCACGCAATCGACGTTCGTTAAAGGTTTGGGTAGATCCTGCAGACAAGTCGATGTTCAAGTTTTTCGGCACTGGCCCCGTCGAAGAGTTGCCCGCATTCCGCGCGAGGGTAAGTGCTGCGGGCGACCTCGCGTTTCGCTCCGCACGCAAGTCCGGCGAACGTCGCCCGCCTCAATTCTACGCGTACCAAGGTTTGATGGAGCTGTTGTCTGCCGCTGGTGCGCCCATGCCCAGCTCCCCTGCGCCTTCGTTGCCTGCCCACAGATCAGCAGATACTGGATGCGCACCAGGCCTGTTCGGCGAACTTGTTAAGAGTGGCGGCACCGCCGCACCGCCCGCCGATTCATCCACATTGCTAGACCCATCGTCTCGCGCTACACGCCACTCCGGCGCACCACCGGGCAGCAACCCAACGGTTGCCCACACGCCAACCAAGGAGTCGCCGCCAGGTAGTGCGCACACACTTGACACGAGTTCGCCAGGTTCGCCAGATTTGCCAGGTTCGCCAACACCGAAGCTCAGCCCACCGAAGCCCCCGCGCAATTCAAACGTGCGGCACCAAGTTCTGATTCACGTCACAGAAGATGCATTCCTCAACGCAGTCATCCGCAAGGGCGACTTCTGCGAGACGGCCGAGGGTGAATCAATTCCTCTATCGCGACTCTACGAACTCATCGCCGACGAGAACCCGCTCATGCGCATCCTTGTCATGAGCGGAACCGATGTCACCGCCGCAGCGTCAACAGACGGTCGCAAGATAACCGCCGAAGCATTCGCTATTGCAGTCGCACGAGATAAATGCTGCGCAAATCCAGACTGCAGGTCCCCGCTAAACGTCGAGATCGACCACCGAAGACCAGTCAAAGATGGCGGTCCACCAACGCTCAACAACCTCATCGGTCTCTGTTCACAGTGCCACTACAAGAAGACGTACTTAGGTTGGTGTTTGGTCGGCCCGCGCGGTAGCTGGAAATTCGTCAAGCGTCGCGCCAATGGAGATGGCGGAATCGGCTATCCGCTTGACCGCGACGAAGACCCGGGTGACTACAGCAGCTGAGCAGCGCCGCACCTAACCACTCACGCGATCCGCACAGCAAAGCCACTCTTCACATCGCTTCTCGCATCCGGAGCTGACCGCTTCAATTCGGCCAAGAGACATGAGTTCAAAAACCGCGATGTTCGAACCACGTTTCTGCAGCGCGCGGTTCCACATGGAAAGTTCAGGCTCGGCACACCTTTATATGGCTATGCATTCGGCAAGCTAGACCTCTCCGAATTCGACAAAGTGCTGGTGACAACATCGGGATTTGCGCACCACATCAAGCATCCAAACGCTTACGTCCTTTGCCACACTCCCCCGCACTTCATCTACGACCTCGACGAATACCTGAGCGCTCCATGGCTGCGCAAGATTGTTCAGACCGGCATCGCCACGTTGCGCATTCCAGATCAACGCGCCGCGGCAAGGCACAGCAATTACCGCGCGAATTCCAAGTACGCAGCATCGAAAGTAAAACGCGCTTACGGCAAAGATGTGCGCCAGCTTTACTGCCCGTTTAGCACCGACCACCTTCCGGTCGATCTTGCCCCCATGCCGGGTGAACACAAAGCGCTAATGATTGGCCGCTTGATGCCTTACAAGCGTTTCGACCTTGCCATCAAAGCTTGTGAGATTGCCCAGATTCCTTTGACAATCGTTGGCGCTGGGCCAGACGAAACGCGGCTCCGAGCAATGGCCGGTCCGAATACAACCTTTGTCGGACGCGAGGTCAAGAACGCAGCGGCGAGCTAGTTCTCGGATATGTCAGACGTTCCTTCGCCGACAACCGATGAACGCGGCAACTTGCGGCGGCGATACAGCCCGCGAAGACCTCGCAAGAATGCCCAAAGCACGACGACAGCAGCAATAGCGGCTAACACTTTCACCACCAGAGGTGACACCACTAGCACCGAATTCGCTTCAGAACCGACTACGTCTAAACCCCCGTCTCCGTTGTTGAAGTTGACCTCGACCACCGGCTCTACAAACGCAAATGGACCCTGCAGTTCCCACTCGTAAGTCAAAGTCTTTTTTACACCCTTGGGCAAAATGCTTCTCGCGGTCGCATCACCAATACCAATAGTTGCCATGCGGTCGCCGTTGCGCGCCGAATCGATAATGGCCTCTCCACGGTAGCGAACCCCAACGTCACCACTGTTCAACAACGGAACGCTTCCAGTCAACTTATTGGCGACAACGATTTTTGGAAATGAGTGCGTTCCAAAAGACAGTGATCTGTTTGCAGCCCCGGGCACTTCCACAATGAAATAGTTTGCCGCAGAGGACTTCACCGAGATGGCTGGGACCCGCTAACTGACGACATGAAAATCAGAGACTCGGTGAGCTGGTGTAGTTGGCAGTGAATGCTGCCGGTGTAGCTCCTCGGAGGGAGCCATGTGGTCGGAAGTGATTGTAG
>JBDIBA010000056.1:0-6212 GCA_039812705.1 Acidimicrobiia bacterium | reverse complement strand
GGCTTGTTGCTTGATGGCTTGTTGCTTGATGGCTTGTTGAGCCGGGCTTGCTTGCACGGCACCTACAGAGGCAGCCTTCAGGTCAACAAGTTGAACGCGGTTCCCAATTAATGACAACGGATCGAGGTAGTTCTCGCCATCGCGAACACCGAAGAAAAAACTTGGCGCCGAGGATCCAATGCGTTGGCCTGCTGAAACTTTCTCGCCTTGGGTGGCTGACATTGACGACAAGTTGCCGTACGTAGTGCGCAAACCATCGTCGTGAACAATCACCAAGTACGTGGTGCCGGCGACCTTGCCTGCAAACACGACCGTTCCAGCATTTGACGCAACAACATCGCTACCGACCGGTGTCGAGAACTCAACGCCGCGATTGCCAGCGCTGTACTTGGTGACCGGTTGACGGAAGTAATCCGTTATCGGCGCGGTGACAGGTAGTTGGTACGCACCCACTCGAGGCAGCGCAGATGCAGAACCTTGTGCGAGAAATGTGACACAAGACGCCAGCACCAGTTGAACAGCGATGAACAAGACGGATTTGGTGGAAGCGGGACTCCCCCAACGCAAACGTGAAAACACGTTCCTTGACCTTCTTTCGAGTCAAGCCAAAAGGGGGAAGCGATAAACGGGTGCAACTGTCAGGCAACAAGTCCAGACGACGAGTCGTCCCGATGGTTGCTTCAGACTAGCGAGTCGTTAGACGGGTTCAGAAACGGGGTCTTGCATGCGACCGCGCAACTGAAGAACTGCCTTGGTGTGAATCTGACACACGCGGCTTTCAGTAACGCCAAGGACTTCGCCAATCTCGGCGAGCGTAAGACCTTCGTAGTAATAGAGCGTGAGCACCATCTTTTCGCGATCTTGCAGGCGATTGATTGCTCGCGCGAGGATCTGCTTCATCTCTTCGGTTTCAAAAGCGGCCACAGGGCCATCGCTGCGGTCAGGGATGCTGTCGCCAAATGTTTGGCTCTCGCCGCGCTCACCAGTGCTGACGGCAACAATGTCATCAAGGGCAACAACGCCGGTAAACGACACCTGGTTAAAAATTGTCTGCAACTCGGCTTCGCTGATGCTTAGTTCTTCGGCAAGCTCGGCATCTGTTGGCGTGCGACCCAACTTGGTCTCAAGCTTGTTGTAGGCGCGCTCGACCGAACGAGCCTTTGCGCGGACTGAGCGAGGCACCCAGTCAATCGAGCGAAGCTCGTCGATGATCGCGCCCTTCACGCGTGCAATCGCGTATGTCTCGAACTTGATGTTGCGGCTGAGGTCAAACTTTTCAATGGCATCGATAAGGCCAAAAACGCCGTAGCTAACAAGGTCGGACTGTTCCACGTTCTGGGGCAAACCAACCGCAACGCGTCCCGCCACGTATTTCACCAAAGGTGAATAGTGAACAATGAGCCGGTCCCGAGCGGAGCGATCATGAGTTTCTTTGTACGTCGACCACAGCAGCGCAATGCTGGCTTTGTCGTCGTTGATCTCCACTGAACTCACAGCGCCGGGGCCCCCTTGCCCAAATTTGTTACTACCTGCACTACCAGATCGGCCAGGAAATGGGACTTTTAAGGAATGCCGGTCCGTCTGTGACCCTACCGGGCCACTCAGCGTTGCGCTGGCTCTAGATTTTCTTTCCGAAATGGCCGAACTCTGGATCAGCGCACCCTGAACCACAAACCTGCCTCCTGTTGGGCCAACTTGGCCGCCTGCACGCTGACCAGGGCCTTTGAGACGGCCTGCGGAGACAGACCGGCTCGGGAGTAGATGTCGTCCAGGCGACTGCCCTCAGGGGCCATGACCTCAAGCACCCGACATTCGGATTCATCAAGCACAAGGGGAAGCTGAACCGTTTCCGGGTCGTCTTGAGCCCGCGAGACGGCCTGCGTGTTTGTTTGCGCAGGAGCCTTGGACCCGAGTGCCAGCAAGATGTCCTCGACATCGCAGACCGGCGCGGCACCGTCGCGCAACATTGCGTTGGTTCCCGCGGCCGCCGGGTTAGCAAGCGAGCCCGGCACGGCCATGACCTCGACGCTGCGCTTGATGGCGTCATTAACCGTCAACAATGACCCTCCCTTGGCATGGCTTTCCACCACGACAACCACATCTGACAGCGCCGCGATAATTCGATTGCGAGCGGGGAACCGCCATTGCTCGGGTGGAGCATTCAGCGGAGCCTCAGATAGCAGCAGGCCGCAGTTTCCAATCTCGCGCCACAATTCCCTGCTGCGCCGCGGATAAACAACATCAAGACCACTGCCGACAACACCAATTGGTTTGACAGTGTCGAAATGCTGCAACGCACCACCATGAGCTGCCGCGTCGATGCCCAGCGCCAAGCCCGAAACAACACATACGCCGCGTGCGCTTAACTGCTCTGCAAAGTCTTCGGCGATTGCACGCCCGCTAGGTGTTGCGCGCCGCGTTCCAATGATTGCAACAGCTGGTGCCTCCAGAGCTTCCAGGTCTCCGCGCGCAAACAAGACTTCCGGCCGTTCCGGGTCAGCCAACAGTCTTGTTGGATATTCCGCATCAGTCGCAATAAGCACGCGACAACCGGACGCCACGTACTTTTCGTAAACAGTTATCGGATCGACATTGCCCTTTTGTGATTTGGCAAGCGCAGCCCACGCTTGATCCGGGCTCATTGACTCAAGTAATCGACGCAGGCGAATGGGTGACATTCCTGGCATCTCGGCAAGTGCCGCGGCGCAAGCCGTGTTCCAAAGGCCTGCTGAACGCGCAGCAACATCGGGCGCACTCATGCGGACCTCCCTGCAGCCATTTGATCGACGCGAAGATGAAGCGCCGAAGCAACATGGCCTTCATTGACTGCATCGCTGCCTTCCAGATCAGCAAGGGTTCGTGCAACACGATGCACGCGGTTCAATCCGCGTGCAGTCAACCGACCCGACCTCATTTCGTTGCGAAGCATTGCGAGCGAACCAGCATCGAGTGGCGCAAATTGCATAAGCCCGGCGGCGGTCAAGCGAGCATTGAGTTCACCTTGACGAAGCAACGCCCGCAGTCGCGCTGCCGCGACCCGCTCTTTGACAACCTCGGTTGACTCCCCCGGTTGTTCCGCGAAGAACTCTTCAACTCGGGGACGCTCCACTCGCACGCGCAGGTCAAACCGATCTAGCAGCGGACCGGAAATGCGCGACGTGTAGCGGTTTCTGACAACATCGCTGCAACGACACTCAATGCCTACCTCCCCACACGGACACGGGTTAGTCGCGCCAACGCACAAGAAGCTCGCGGGGAAAGAGACTGACGAATGCGCGCGCGCAATGTGAATCACGCCCTCTTCCAATGGTTGACGCAATGCGTCAATGGAACGCGGCGCGAACTCCGCCATCTCGTCGAGAAACAACACGCCACGGTGCGCAAGTGAAACCTCGCCAGGTCGCATGACCCCCGAACCCCCGCCCGTCATTGACACTGTTGACGAGCTGTGGTGTGGAGCCCGAAACGGCGGTCGCACAACAAGTCCACCCCACTCGCCCAGCTGTCCAGCCGCCGAGTGAATCTTGGTGACTTCTAGCGCCTCTGGCGTCGCCAGGTCTGGCAGCAAGCCGGGCAATCGACGCGCCAACATTGTCTTTCCAGAACCCGGCGAGCCATTGAACATGAGGTTGTGACCACCCGCCGCCGCAACCTCCAACGCCCAGCAGGCAATGGGCTGACCGCGAACGTCGCTCAATTGCGGATCTTCTTGAACCCAAGGCCGAGTGGGTGGATCCGGCGCCTCCCACGGCGATTCGCCTCGCAAACATGCCACTAGTTGACCGAGGTTCTCAGCCCCATAGACCTTGGCCTTACCGACAACGCTTGCCTGCCCAACAAGACTGGCCGGAACGATCACCCTGTCGACATCGAGCGCGTCAACCAGTGGAACCACACCCGGAACCGCTCGCAACGAGCCATCGAGACCAAGTTCGCCGATGAAAGCAGTGTTGGCAATGACCTCACCATCCAACACTCCGCTTGCGACCAAACACCCGATGGCAATAGCAAGGTCTGCAACCGAGCCCTGCTTACGCAAACTTGACGGAGCTAAATTGACCGTGATTTTCCGGGCCTTCCACTCCAGGCCGCTTGACAACACGGCTGCACGGACACGGTCCCTTGCTTCGCGACAAGCGGCATCTGGCAATCCAACAAGGGTGAACGCCGGCAACCCGTTGGACACATGCACCTCGACCGCTACGCGGTGGCCGTCAACACCCATCATGGTTGCCGACATGACTGTTGCAATCACGACAGCTCCCTTCAAAAACAGCAGCACACGCAAAGCCACGCCCGCGCGCACAAATTGAAAAGGAGAGCCATAACGTTGGCGTCTCGAGACGTGGATTGAACTCTACGAAGGGCCTGTGACAGTCATGGCGCAACGGCAATACGCTGACGGCCATGACCGACAACAACATCGACCCGACGACAGGTCTTGAAGCCGAAGTTGTTGTTCAACACCCTTTCCAAGCAACCAAGACTTACCTATGCCCCGGCTGCACTCGTGACATCGTTCCAGGCACCGGGCATTTTGTAGTGATTCCGGTTGGCGCTGCGGATCTGCGGCGCCACTGGCACAAACGCTGTTGGGAAATGCGCAGCAAGCGTCGGCCGGGTCGCAAGTAACGAGATCGGCGTTAGAACGCCTCTTCAATCACGTCAACGCGCGAGTTGCAGACAACAGCAACGTCGAAACGCACCTCTGGCACGAAGCCATCACGACTGCTCAGGTACGCAGCTGCCGCACGGCGTAGGCGACCCTGTTTGGCCCAACCAACCACCTCGGCGCCGCCGAAATCCAGCGACTTACGGGTTTTCACTTCGCAAAAGACAACAAGGTCGCCGCGACTGACAACTAGATCGAGCTCGCCGCCCGGGCAACGCCATTGACGGTCCAGAACTTGATAACCGCGCGTCTCGTACCAGCGAGCAACCAGGCCTTCGCCGTAGTCCCCCAACGCCTTTCGGCTCAGGTCTTTACGAGGCTCAGGTGAGTTCGGCTTCGGGGACTTCCTCAATGTTGACGTCCTTGTAGGTAACGACGCGTACAGAGGAGACGAAGCGGGCGGAGCGGTACATGTCCCACACCCAGGCGTCCCGAAGTTGGAGTTCAAAAAATACATGGCCGTCGCCATCATTCTTGGGAGTCATTTCAACCTGATTGGCGAGGTAAAACCTGCGCTCGGTTTCAATGACATAGCGGAACATCGGAAGAACTGCCCGATACTCCTGATAGAGCGCCAATTCGACTTCGGTTTCGTAGCGTTCGAGATCTTCGGCACTCATGGGTCGGCATCCTAGGACGTCGCCAACCGAGCGGCGGGCCACTTGATGCAAATTTTTCTAGTTGGTTCGCTTTTCGCGGATTTTGGCGGCCTTACCAATACGATCGCGCAGGTAGTAGAGCTTTGCGCGACGCACGTCACCACGCTGAAGAACGTCGATTTTGGCAATGTTTGGCGAGTGGACCGGGAAGGTGCGCTCGACGCCGACGCCGAAACTGACCTTTCGGACCGAGAAGGTCTCGCGGACACCCGAGCCCTGACGACGGATGACGTCGCCCTTGAAGACCTGAACACGCTGACGGTTTCCTTCGACAACCCTCACGTGAACATTAAGGGTGTCACCTGGGTTGAAAGCCGGAATGTCGTCACGAAGGCTCTTCTTGTCAATGGTGTCTGTGGAGTTCATAGGAAAAGACCTCAGCGTGGGTTGGATTAGGCGAAGACTTTAGCCGACCGCAGAGACGGTCGCGTGCGGCTTGCCGTGGCGTCAACCGCGCCCCGCCGCGAGCACTAGCGCGCAAACAGAGAAACCCGGCCTTGGGCCGGGTTTCTCTGTTTCATCACGTTGTCTTCAGCTAGTACTTGAAGGTTTTTGTTGTGCAGTCCATTTCCCAGTGGTGCTTGCCATCGGAAGCCAGGTCGTCAATTCGCCAAGTTCCGTGAACCTGGTATGACCCTGCGCCCTTAACCCAATAGCGATAGCTGGTCTTAGAGGACTTCTTGGCCTCAAGGCGCTCGTTGACCAACATGGACGAAGGAGTGCTCTTGAGCTTCATTGGCTTCTTCAAACCAACATTCTTCAACTCGAAGTGGGAGACACCGGTCCAGTTAAGTCGTACCAACCGGCGCCCGTCGTCGTAGCGAGAAACTTTGATCGTCACCGAACCTCGGGCGATGTCACTGTTCACGTTGCAACTCTCG
>JBDIBA010000055.1:0-6281 GCA_039812705.1 Acidimicrobiia bacterium | reverse complement strand
ATCGTCCGGGCGGTCTATGTGGAGGTCGCGCTGCCCCGCAAGTCGGCTCAAGAGCAGCAGGGCAACGACCCGCTACATAAAACAAAGTGTCAAACAACTATGCAAGCTCAGCGCTAGGCGGGGTCCGTCCGATTCGCGATGGGGCGAGCTTGTGAGCGACCGCGATACAGCTCTCCATAAATGCTGACAGCTCGTTCGCGAGCTCGAGTCGGTCGTGAGCGTCAACGAGCGTCGCTCGCTTCAGAACGTCCAGTGCTGCGTCTCTAAAAACTTGCGGCGCTTTGGACTTGGCGGTTCGCAGTACCTCATCGCACGTTTGTTGAAGCTCGTCTAGAACGTTCGGATCCAACGACAGCCATGCGCACAACGAGTTGTCGGGCAGGGTATCGGTTGCATCTGACAAGCCGACCGTCGTTATCGGGTTGCGAAGCCACTTCATCGCTCGATTCTGGCAAGCAACGTCGTGATGCATGGCACGGCGCGTTCCTTCGGTGGACGCGTTTAACGTGACCAGCAGCGCTTCTCGATAACTTGTGCGGTCGCAGCAAGCCATTGCGTCTCTGTAGACAATCCGGTCGAGTGCCTTTGCGATCCTGCGGCCCAATGCGGGAACCAGTGTGAAGTGTGCGCGAACGGCGGGAACCGAAGTGGCGCTCTGTTGTGCTTCACGTTGCGCGGCCGATAACAGCATTGGGGACACAAGGTCTGCAATTGCTCTTGCCGTGTTGCCGTCTCGGCTTGAATGCGCCATGTCGATTGCGGCTTCGATGAGCCCTTCATCGGCCAACTTGAGCGCTTCCGTCGCCGAGACCATGTCGTTGTCCAGTTCCTCAAGTTGGCGCAAATCTGGATTGTTGATGTAGCTCGTGAAGTACCGCGCGTCTCTTAAGAAGCCGTTCGCGCGTGCGGTGTCTGTCGCCTTGGCAAGCAGTGCGTCGATAATCACGGTGATCCGGTCCGACCTGATGCCGGAATCTGGCCTACTTGTGGCGGATGCAACTAGCGCATTGGCTTCGTCGGGCTGCAATGAAACCATCTTCTGCATGACTGCGGCGCACAGCCTTATTTCTGGCCTGCGCCACGCCTTCGGGTTTTCAAGCTCCTCGTAAAGCGTCTTAAAAGGTGACGCATCAAAGGCGGTCGCGGCCTCTGCACGACGCTGTTCAAGCCGTTGAGCTGCGTCGTGTTGACGGTCCTCAAGGTCCTGTTTCAAAGAGTTGCAATATTCGTCGGTCCGGTAGTGCACGGCGACATTGTTTCTGAGGCGGTGGCCATAGACCCTTCAAGTCGGCCGACACGGTTGCTAACGGCGTAACCTCGCGCCAATGATCAATGAGAACTTTGTGTGGCTGGGCCTGGCGATAATGATGGCGGGGACCTACTCCTACCTTGCTGCCACGCTTGTCGGCCGGGCCCGCCCAAACCGTGTGACTTTTCTGATTTGGGCGGCGGCACCTTTGATCGCTTTCGTTGCTGAGTTGAACGAAGGCGTTGGTTTGCGCTCTGTCATGACGTTTTCCGTGGGTCTTGGTCCGCTATTGATTCTCATTGCATCGTTCGTCAATAAGAAGTCATATTGGAAAGTCACTCGATTCGACCTGGTTTGTGGAGCTTTCGCAGCGGCGGCACTTGTGCTTTGGCAGATCACCGGCGACGGCAATGTTGCTATCGCGTTAGCACTGCTTGCAGATTTTCTTGCGGCCCTGCCCACGCTTGTTAAGAGTTGGCGATTTCCGCGCACCGAGGTGCCTTGGAACTACATCGGAGGCGCTATTAACTCAGCGATTGCGATGCTCGTCATTACCCAATGGAGCTTTGCGTCAGCGGCGTTTCCCGTTTACATCTTTGCGATTTGTGTTGTCCTTGCCGCCGTAATTGTGTTGCGCGGACGCCACGCTGGTGACGAACAAGGTGAAGTCGCCGCTTGACCTTGGCTGTGGCCAGATAGTTTGCAAAGCATGACTTTCGCGATTGCCGTCAAGACCGCAACTGGTTGGGCTGCAGGTGCTTCTACTTACCCTGTAAATGTCGGGCCGAACGTGTTGTCTGCAATTCCAGGTGTTGGCGTTGCACTGGCCATGGTCTACGCGCCGGTTGCTGCTGGCGAAGAGTGCTTGACTGCAATGGCTTCGGGAATGAGCGAGGCTGATGCGTTGCAAACCTTTGGAGTTAGCAAGCCACAATGGCCTATTTGGCAACTTTCATTGGTTGGTCGAACAAACAGTGTCAGCGCCATCGGTGACAGGCACTTGCGTTACGCATCGGCGGTTGTTGAGCCGGACATGGTTTGTGCGGCGAACTTAATGACAAACGAAGGCGTGCCCGAAGCAATGGCATCCGCATGGAGGCAATCGAGCGGTGCGGACACGAGAGAGCGCATTCAACAAGCGCTCGAAGCGGGACGCGATGCCGGGGGAGACCTGCGTGGCATGCGCAGCGCGGGTTTGATGATTGTCAGCGACGAACCCGGTGGCGAGGTAATGGTTGGCGATGTCAACTATTCATTGAGCGATCCGATTGCAGCCTTGAGGAACGCCGTACTGGTTCACCGATCTCAACGCACTCCGAAGGAAGAGCGATTTCAGGCTGCGTTTGACGCATGGAGCGCATTGGACGGCGGCGACGAAACGGAAATCACCAAGGCGTTGTCGGGAATTAGCAAGGAAGCCCGTGAGGCGTATGCCGGTGCCGTTAAGTACGTCGAGCTTGTGTGGGCTGTCCGGACCGGGTCCGGCGTCGATAAAAAGTTTCAAGAACTTGAATCGGCGCATCCTGAATGGATTGAATTCGCAAGGCGCGGCGGTGACTTCGCAGATGAATTAGCCGGGCTGATCAACTAACGCTCGGTCAGCGAAGCTCACGACCGAAATCGTGTTGTGTCGCGGGTGTCGCCAGGGCAAAGTGTTCGACGATCTGCCTTGCAGCGCCCGCGGGAGAAATCTCAGAGGTGTTAATCACAAGTGCGTCTGGTTGCCGTCCAGCGACGGCAACCAGACTCCGGCCGCCAGCTTCTCTTGGAGGATTGCGCTGTCGGTCAGTTTGTGAAAGCGCTGTCGCGATGGATTGGCAATGCGTGCCGTCAAGTCGTCATGGCTGGCGGTCAGCTGCACAAGTCGAACGCGGCCTCCGCGTTGTTCCACGGCGTCGATCATGACATCCAAAAACTTGTCATCGGCACTTGAGCCGGAGTGGGCAAAGGTGTGAATCAAGTCTGTTCCGTGCTCTGCGGCGTACTTGACCGTGACAAGGCGAAGTTCTTCAACAAGGCCAAATCGAGTTTCGTCAAATGCGGGATACAGCTCCTTCGCGAGGTCTTGAGTCAGGTGATTGTGAAAGACCTTGAAGCCGGTACGTCGCCCCAACTCCTCGGCAACCGTCGCTTTCCAACGGCGGGTGGGCCAATCAGCACAACAAGATCCATCCGGTCATCGTAATTTGATTGACAGGACGGATTTAATCTGCAGACGTGCAGATAACCATCGAAGTTCTCCGTTTCAAAATGCTTGAGACTTTGCAAGGCAAGTTTTCCGACCAGCAGGCCCAGCGCCTTACGCCGACGGGGGCAACTGTGCCCCTGGCACTACTGGCTTTGACGCACAAGCGCCAACTGGAATGATCTGCAAGGTCACTTACTGGGATGGCACGGTCACTCACTTTGCCTACAAGTTCGGCCAGTTGGCGCGCATTTTGGACCCTGGCAATGAAGTCACTCTCTTTGGCTATGACTCTGGTGGAAACGTCACCCAAGTACGTGATCCATTGCAGTCAGACTGGGTGGGCACAAATGCTTCACGCGATACAAATGGTTCACGCACAATCGTCAAGTACGCCGCGAACAAAGCGCAGGCAATTGTGCTGGCCTCGCCGAACGGTGCTGAAACCAACGTCAATACCCTCGCGAGTGAGGGCACTATTAGCTGCAGGCCGTTTCACCGCTACGAGTACCTAACGAACGAGAGCCGCGTCTACGTCAACGGCATAAACCCGGATTCAGCTGGTTGGGACCGCAAGGTCACCTACAACCAATACGCACAGACGCTGACAGAAACAGATACCGCGCGAGTAGTCACAGAAATAGTGCACCTGTGAAAAGCCCATAACATTGACTCCCAGCGCCGTTTGGAAGTGTCGATTAGAGTTCGACTTCTCCAGATGTGTTGAACCTCAAGTCGGGCTCTAGTGTTGAAAGGGTTCGAATCCTTGTGTTGGGCTTTCGATCGAAAGCTTGTGTCCGATCTCTAAATGCATTGGATACGAGGGCAACGCGAAAAGCACATCGCGCACCTCAACGGGACGAAGGTCTACTTTTTTGAGCTCATTGGGTGAAAACCAACTGAATGAAATATCGTTCCCTTCGGGTCCGTAGAACGTCGTCTTTTCAATGCCGGGAACATCGCACTGAAAATAAAGTGCTAGCTCAGAGATTTTTAGGGTTTGACGGTTGCTAGTTGGAATCGAAAAAAAATTCTCTGCAACGAGCTTGAGTTGTACTGTTGTCGGCTTGCGGCCTAGCTCCTCCAGCAGTTCTCGACGCACTGCGGTGGATGCGGATTCACCAACCTTCACGCGACCGCCGGGTAAGTGCCAATAACTATCTGTGGCTGCCTTTGCGAGCAAAACCCGATTATGCGCAAATACAAGGGCGGCGACGCGGTAATTGAAGGTATCCACTCCGTCAGGTGTCCAAGTGACGTCATGCGATGGGATCATGGGTTCGTTCATCGAGTTGCATTCCTCCTTTTGATTTGCGACCTTAAGTGCTGGAAAGGGACTAGCCATTCCAGGAACCACGCGAGAGGGGCGAGCGAAAGCTCGCTAAGCCGGAGGTCGCGTAAGTCGCCAGTGAATCGTCCTGGGTTTAGAGCCTCCGCTGAACCCAGGACGATTCAGGTGGCTTGTAAGCAACAATGTGATTTACGGCCTCGGGGCCACTGACGCAAATAAGCCTTTACCCACGATTGTTGAGACCGACTTCAAGCTTGTATGGTCTGCGACATGATTTTCGCAATGGTGATGTTCCGTGCCCGGGGCGAATCGGGCGCGATGGGGTTGGCACTGCCTCGATAAGAAATGGGCGAGTGACATCGTCCAAGCATCGAAGGTCGACTCGCGCGATCTCGTTCTCGATGTCGGTGCCGGGTCGGGCGCATTAACTGTTCCTCTGGCTGCCACCGGTGCGCGCGTAATTGCGATCGAATTGCACGCGCAGCGTTATGCAGAACTGCGATCGGCTATGGCTGACGCTTCGAATGTGAAAGTTGTGCGCGGTGACGCGCGCGACCTTTGGCTTCCGCGGCGTCCATTCAAGGTTGTTGCAAATCCGCCGTTTTCGGTAACCAGCGACTTGTTGTGGCGTTTGTTGCATCCGGGTTCGCGAATGACGTGTGCTCATTTGGTCTTGCAGCTGCAGGTGGCTCGCCGGTTGGTTTCCGAACGAGGTTTCCGCAACTCGCACGTTTCGCTCGATGTGAGCATCAACCAACGGCTACCTCGCTCTGCATTCTCACCTCGCCCCAAGGTTGATGTCGCAGTTGTTCACATACACCGGCGTGGTGTGTCGTGATGTTTGGAGTTGCTAGCTGCTAGTCATTGAAGCCTCCAAAATAAGCGTCTGCGTCCACCGAATACAGCTGGCTTAGCTGAGCTACTTGCAGGGTGGGCGCCCTAGTCGAGCCTGGCATGCGAGTTGGCCATTGTTCTTCCTCTGTGATGTCGTCGCTCAGGACGGTGGCCCAAACTGTTGGTTTCGTCTGGCACTGTCTTCGCCTGTCTCAGATAGGAACGAAATGCCAGGACCGAAGCGAGGGTCTTCACCTGCGGCGTCAGATCTTCGGCTGAGATAGGAAGGGAACTGCTCGTTGTTCATCTCCTCTGGCAACCAGGAGAACGCCGCTCCATTCACAAGGCTCATGCCTCACTTTGTCGGCTTACCCGCCGGGTTATTCGTGGATCTTGATGCACATCTTGGCGCGCAATTTCTTGCCGGGCCTATTTCACATTCGGCGTGTTGAACTGAACGCAAAATCGCTGAACAACTCATAATCGCCAGGCGGTCCATGCGCAGGTCCATCGTTCGACATGTGGTGAGTGTCTAGGTCGTTTAGTCACCGTGCCAGGCGGCGCGCTTGCGATTGATGTCGACGTTTGGCGCCACTTTGAAAGTGCGCCCCCTGGGATTCGAACCCAGAACCTGCGGATTAAGAGTCCGTTGCTCTGCCGTTGAGCTAGAGGCGCGCCCGGGGAACTGTAGCAAGCCTGTCGGCACCAATGGGTGCGATGCG
>JBDIBA010000054.1:0-6317 GCA_039812705.1 Acidimicrobiia bacterium | reverse complement strand
CGGTTGGGCGGGTTTTTTTGAGGAAGAACTATTAGCCGCGCGGCGGAAGTTTGACGATCTCGCCTGGGAAGATCCAATGCGGGTCTCCCGAACGCAAGCTGGCACGGTTGGCATCGATGACCTTCAGCCAGTAGTCGCGGATTTGAGCTTCGCTTGGCGAAGCAACACCGCTGTCAACCAAAGCGTTGCGCGAGATGGTCCAGAGGTTGTCGCCACGGACAACCACATGCTCGGAAGCGCCAAGAACCGAGGTTCCCGTTGACTGGCCCGCACTTGGCGTTGCCAAACCGGTTTCTGGAGCGGCAGGAGCAGCTGTGGTCGGAGCCTGGGTGGTTGGGGCTTGCGTAGTAGGAGCAGCCGTTGTTGGAGCCTGGGTTCCAGCCCCTCCTGCCACTGGCGCGCCCGGACGAGGAGTACCCACCCAACCGTCACCTGCGGGCAACTTGGGACGAGCAACCGTTGTTTCGGGAGCCGCACTTGTTGAAGTGGTTGTGGTTGGAGCAGCTGTAGTCGTCGAAGATGATGTGGTTGTGGGAGCCGCTGTCGACGAGGTGGTCGACGACGAAGTGGTTGTCGGGGCAGCCGTGGTCGATGTCGTTGTCGTGTCCTGAGTGGGCGTTGGCGTTGAAGGGTCTTTTTGGGCCAACTCGATGTTGTTGGCTGGACGAGCACTTCCAGCATCTACTGGGGTGGTTGCCGGGCCCAGCACAATGCGTCCATCGACACTGGTTGTCGAAATGGAATCCCCTGCTGAGGGTCCAGGGTCTGTGGCGGCAAACGCGTGAGCCGAAGTGCCCATGACAGCTGTGGTTGCAATGCTGACAGCCATTGCGCCGTCAATGACTCGGCGAACCGAAGGCAACGTGACCATTGAGGTTGCCCTGATGGCGGCCGGAACACGGCTGAGCTGAGCCACCACAAACAACGAGGTGGAGAGGAACATCCAGTAAGCCACAGCCAGCGCCGTCACCCGCACAAGAGGCGGAACAAGCACGTCAAGCGGGTTGGAGTTCAGCCAGTTACCGAACTGCGACCACGGGATTTGCATGCCTTGGCTGGTACCGAGGGCCTGCAGCGCAATGATGGCGCCGACTTCCAAACCAAAAAGCAATAAAAGAGGAGCAACAGAAGACCGCAAACTACGAATCATGAATACAAAGGTACGCCCTTTTTGGGGCCTAAGTCAACGTGCGACCTGCGCTTTTCACCGCCTGCGAGAGGTTGGATTCGGCCAATTTGCGAGTGATTCCCGGACCAAGCGACTGGCACGGAAACCAAGCGTCGGCAATAGGTAATTGGTACAGATTCTCGGGGAATCAGGGAAAGATTCCGCGAGCCTTTCGCGCTTCGGCCAATCGCGTTACGGCAACAACAAACGCAGCCGAACGCAACGAAATCTTGCGTTCCTGCGAGGTGTCCCAGACAGCGCCAAATGCGTCTTCCATCATGCGGCGCAAGCGGTTTGCAACCAGGTCTTCTTCCCAGCGGTAACCCTGGCGGCTCTGCGCCCATTCGAAATAGGACACGGTGACGCCACCGGCGTTGGCCAAAATGTCTGGCACCACGACAATCCCACGTTCGTTCAGCACGTCATCGGCCAGCAAGGTGGTCGGACCGTTAGCGGCCTCAACCACAACCTTTGCCTTGATGTCGTTGGCAACTTGCTGGTCGACCGCACCAGACATCGCAGCGGGAATGGCCAGCTCGCTGTCGACCTTCCAAAGCTCGTCGGGCGCAATTGGATCGGCCTCGCTGAAACCAACAACTGTCTTGGTTTCGGCCGCGTGGGCAGAAAGTCGCATTGGGTCTAGACCTGCGGGGTTGTAGATGGCACCGTTGACATCGGACACGGCAACAACGCGCATGCCTGCCGAAGCCAACAAGAACGCCAGCGGCCCGCCAACCTTGCCAAACCCTTGAACCACTGCCCTGCTGCCCGTGAACGGCAGATTGAGGCGGGCAAACGCCTCGCGCGCGCAAGTCACAACTCCTGAAGAAGTTGCGCCTTCCCGGCCGTAGGACCCACCCATGTCAACGGGCTTTCCGGTTACGACGTCAGGCAGGAGCTCGCCGCGAAGGGCCGAGTAGGTGTCGTACAGCCAGGTCATGATTTGGCCGTCGGTGTTCACGTCTGGTGCGGGAACATCGACGTTCGGGCCGATGGCCGAAGCAATCTCGAAGGTATAGCGACGCGTCAAACGCTCCAGTTCGCCGGAGGAAAGGTTGCGAGGGTCAACCCGCACACCGCCCTTTGCGCCGCCGAAAGGCACATCAAGGACTGCAGTCTTGAATGTCATGCCAGCGGCGAGTGCCGTCACTTCATGACCATCAACGTCTTGGTGAAAACGGATGCCACCCTTTGCAGGGCCGCGGCTGTCGTCGTGAAGAACGCGCCAACCGGAAAACACTTCGACCTCACCGCTGTCCATCCGCACCGGCACTGCCACCTCAAGCACACGACGCGGGATTCTCAGCTGGCGATGAATGGACGGGTCGAGACCGACAATGCTGGCTGCGTCGTCAAAACGGCGCTGCATAACTTCCCAGTCATCGACATGTTCGTGCTTTGGAGGTTGGTCCATTTGGAACTGAGTGTCCTTATTCTCCGGGCGCGGCTTCTGCAGTGCCTTGCGCTGTTGGTTCTAGTTCTACAGGTGTTGGCGTTACGCCAGGCAGGTAATGGATGAAGAGTTTGTTAATGGCGTCAGCAAGGGATTCTTGGGAGTCTTGTGAGATGGCTTCATCGTTGAAGTACGCACTGGCGAAGTTGGAAAACATGTGCACGCGCTCAAGCGACAAGCCGCAGTCTGTTGCGACCTCGAAATAGCGCTGGGCAAGCGTGGCGCAAAGGTCGTCCTGCGTGTCACCTGGCGCCTTGGAGAATGAAACGTGCGACATCGGCGTGAGGCTGCGGTCGAGCTCGTAACGAATGGCCTGGCCGTCTGGCCACCCACCCAAATGACGGCAATTCACAATTCGCAGCTCTAAGCCCACCAGAAAGAAGCTAGCGGACGGTGACCGACTTGATCGGTCCACACGGCTGCCCGACGCTTGTGACCACTATCGAGAGCTAGCCGGACAACTTTGATCGCACGCCAACAGGCCTTGGCCGCCTACGCTTCGCCCAATGGTCTCCCCCGCGAACTACACCATGGAAAGGCGCGTGCCTTACAAGACCATTGCCGCAACAATTGCAATGGTTGTTGCCACCTATTTGCTGTGGCAGTTCATTCGCGAGACCTGGTCGACTCTCCAACTGATCTTGATCGCCGCGTTCTTGGCGTTAGCGCTCAACCCGGCCGTGGACTTCCTTCAACAGAGGATGAAACTGCGGCGCGGCTTGTCAACCGCCATTGTCGTCATCGTTGGCGTTGGACTGTTCGTGGGTCTTGGCTACCTGTTTATTCGACCCATCGTCGACCAAACAACCATCTTCATTTCCAACCTGCCCGGCTACATCGAAGACGCCTCAAACGGCAAGAACTCAGTTGGCCGGTTAATCGAGCGCTACCAACTTGATCAGTACGTCCGAGACAACCAGGCGAAACTGCAAGGTGCGCTGACCTCGTCAACCACATCAATTATCGACGTGGCAAGCACGGTTTTTTCGACAGTCATCAGCCTGCTGACTGTGGCAGTACTTGCAGTCATGATGTTGTTAGAAGGCCCACGAATCATCCGTGCGCCGCTTGTATTCTTCAAGCCCGAAACGCGAATCCGCATTGCAGCGGTTGCCAGCGATGCGTCTCGCGCAGTCACCGGTTACACAATCGGTCAACTGCTGATGTGCACAATCGCCGGCGCAACAGCCTTCATAACAATGAGCCTGCTGGGCGTTCCTTACCCGCTTGTGCTTGCGGTTTGGGTCGCTTTCTGCGCGCTCATCCCCCTCTTTGGTTCGACGCTTGGCGCCATTGGAACCGTCGGGGTGTCTCTGCTCACGAGCATGCAGGCCGGAATCATTGCCTTCATCGTCTACATCGTCTACCAACAGATCGAGAACAACTTCCTCCAGCCGGCGATCATGTCGCGCACTGTTCGCCTGAACCCTCTAACCGTTTTGGTCAGCGTCTTGATCGGTGTTCAGCTGCTGGGAATCCTCGGGGCTGTCCTCGCCATTCCTGTTTCGGGCGCTCTGCACGTGATCGGTCGCGATCTTTATGACCGCAACCGTGGCCGTTTCGGCGGAGAGCCCACGGTTGGTGAAGACAGGACCCCGGCGTCCGATGTAATAAGCGGAGATCCGGTCAAAGAGATCGACAAGGAGGAAGACTGACATGGCTGAACTGGACTGGGGTCGCAGCTTCTTGATGTGCCCACCCGACTTTTTCGGGGTGAACTACGAGATCAACCCGTGGATGCACGTCGATGTTCAAGTCGACCTTGACGCTGCTCGCGAACAGTGGAACACCCTGGTCACCGCGCTTCGTCAAGCAGGTGCCGAAGTGCGCATGCAGACCGCCCAGAACGGCTGGCCAGACATGGTCTTCACGGCAAATGCCGGAATCGTGAACGGCAAGCAGTTCATCCCCACCCACTTTCGCCACCCCGAACGTCAAGGCGAGACCAGATACGACATCGCATACTTTGAATCCCAAGGTTTTCGCATTGACCGATTGCCCGAGCAAGTTGTTCACGAAGGCGTTGGCGATGCACTTCCCTTCGGCATTGGGGAATCAAAAGTCTTCATCTCGGGCTACGGGACACGCAGCGACGCCGAAGCCATCGCGCACATTTCGCGTCTAACCGGTGCGCCGATGTTGGCCGTCAAACTTGTGGACCAGCGCCTATACCACCTCGACCTTTCCTTCACTCCGCTTGATGACCGTCGCGCGATCATCGCCCCACTAGGTCACGACCGCGAAGGCTTGGCCAACCTGACAGCTCTCGTTCCCGAACCGCTGATTCTCGACGATGAAGAGGCTCTGACCTTCTGCTGCAACTCAGTAGTTGTCGGAAAGACAATCGTCATGCCCGCAACACCGGTGCGCGTTGGGCGTCAACTTGAACAGTGGGGCTTCAACGTCGTCACCGTTGCACTCCCCGAGTTCATCAAGGCCGGCGGCGGTTGCCGATGCCTGACCCTTGCGCTCGATGTTCGCCTAAGCGACGCCGACCACTCTTAATTCAGAGCTGCGGGGCTCGGTCCAGCTTCCTTGCTGCTAGCCATGAAACGCTCGCAAAAGCGAGCGAAACAACGGCAATAACAATGTGAACCACGCGGAACAATGTTGGATGCGTGGCGTCTGTGATCATGTTTTTGATGAGCACTGCCCACACGAGCACAGACCAAACAACCGAGGCTCTCAACAACAACGAAATGTGTTTCATCTCAAATCCAATTCTTGAATGATTACTTCTTGGGCACCATCGTGCCCGTCGCCATCAGCCAACAAGTCGTCAAGTTCGGTAGCGCGTGACCCAAAGGGAATGTGGCTCATGAATGCCCAACGCTTGCGGTGAATGAGGCTTGGACCGTACGCCTGCAGCGCTGCCTTGTGCCGCGGACACGGATAACCCTTGTTCGATTCAAAGCCATAGAACGGGTAATCGCTCGATGCCGAGCGCATGATCCTGTCGCGTGTCACTTTCGCAAGGATTGACGCAGCTGCAATCGACAACGACTTTTGATCGCCCTTGATGATGGTTGTCGTGTTGGGATGACCCACAAAGTCCCAGTTGCCATCTAACAACACGGCATCGGGAGTCACGCCAAGTGCATCAATGGCTCGGGCGGCTGCAACACGCTGTGCCTGAGCCATACCGAGTTGGTCACATTCCTCGGGACTTGCGTGTCCAACGGACCACTGCGCGCACCAAGATGCAACACGGTCAAACATTGCCTCGCGAACGGACTCGGACAGCATTTTTGAGTCGCGAACCTTGTTGACACGCTTATCTGGCGGAAGAACTGCAGCACCTACCGTCAGCGGGCCGGCCCACGAGCCTCGACCGACTTCGTCGATGCCTACAACAACCGAATTGCCCGCTTCCCACTGCAGCCTTTCGAATGCCAACGAAGGAACCGCCTGGCGACCCGCGGTACTGCGGCGAGGCTTGGTATCCGTTGGCGCTTTCATGAGACACGAACCTAATCACGTGTTGACGCAACGTGGAACGTTCTCAAACAAACAAAAAGAGCGGGGCAAAATGCCCCGCTCTTTTCTGACCAGTATGACTAGGTCTAACTAGCGACGGCTGGTAGCGCGTGCGCGAGTGGTCGTACGACGAGCGCCGGTTGCACGACCCGCTGGGCGGGTGCTTGCTGCGCGACGTGTGGTCGAACGAGCCGCCGTTGTGCGACGTGCTGCTGGCTT
>JBDIBA010000053.1:0-6895 GCA_039812705.1 Acidimicrobiia bacterium | reverse complement strand
TCAGAATCCAGGTGTCACCGAGTACACAATTGTTGTGGCGTATTGACCGGCAGCTTGGTTCGAGGGCGATGTGAGTCTGAAATTGATATCGAACGATTCGTTGTTTATTGCGGTACCGGTAATTGGTCCGGGGTGATCGGCAACGATGTCGCCTAATCCTCCAATTGGCACAACTGCATATGCCGAACCAGATGAAAAGCGGTTGGAGGCGGCAACATTGGTGTCGTTCGAGGTGTAACCAAATCCATAACCAGACCACGCCGTCGGGGACGACCATGTCCCAGGCAACGTATTGACTACCGTTTTTCCGCCTCCGCTCGTGGGTGTCTGAGTTGCGTACATGCGTACGACGTAGCCGTTGTATGCATTGGTGGAAGTGGTGACCGTGCTCGTGCCTGCCATCGTGTAACTGTTTCCGGCGTTTGCATTTCCAAGCGAGATGCTGCTCGAGGATATGGAAAAGGCAAGCTGTGGCGCAACGCTTTGACCGGGTGAAGATTGGGTGGCTGACACATTTCCGGCAGCGTCGATTGCTCTGACGTTGAAGAAGTAGGTCTGAGATGTCATCAACGTGAGCCCCGTGGCAGTGACCGATGTTGAGCTGCCGTTGGATGTCCAACCCTTGATGTCGGTATTTCCGGCGGATGTGCCGATGGAGTAGGAGTATGACGAGATCCCGCTAGCCGAGTCACTGAAGCCAGACCAGTTTGCGCTCAACTGCGAAAGCGACGTGGTGCCTACTCGCTGTTGAGTTCCCGAGACGGTGCCGTCATACACGGTTCCGGCCGATGGTGCAGTCGCATCTGACCCAAAGGCCATTGAACCCGAGTTGAATGTCACCCATGGCGAATAGGCACCAGCTGTATCGCGAGTTCGCGCTTGCCAGTGGTAGCTCACGCCGTCGGAAACCGAGAGCGTGTGTGTTGCGGTCGTGCCGCTCGTAACAGACGATCCACACGAGGTTTCGGTGTTTGTGAACGGTGTTGCTGCGGGCTGTAGTTCAATGCACAGGGCGCTGTCATCTCCAGAGTCCGGATCGCTGGTCGACGCCTTGAAGACAACCGAGCTCGAATTGGTCCAAGCGCCGGTAGTTATCGAGGTCGTGCCATCGGCCTTGAATTGGCCAAGTGATGTCGGGCTGCTTGGAGCCGAGTTGTTGATCGCGACTGTGGGTTCCGTTGCAACGAACTTGCGCACCCAAACGTCATCGAAGCTCACGTCGAAAAACTCGCCCTCCGTACCGGGGCCAAAACCCAGTAATGCCGTTTCGCTGTCTGATGGGGTACCGGTTCTTGTGGCCCGCAAAGTGTTGTTCTCCCACCATGTACTCGTACCGCTTGTGGCAAATGTGGTTTTTAGACGCGTGCCGGCAATAGCTGGTCCGGTCATAGTGGTTGAACCAAGCGGGTAGTAATTGCCCGAGTTGTAGCGACCGATCGATTGGGTTGTGGACTCGTACTTGTCCAGGTACAACTGCGGACTATATAATCCGGCAAACGCGGACCATGTGTTTCGAGTATTGGTACCGAGAGTGGCCGATGTTGCGAGTGTCGATTCGACTGCAAAGCCTCCGGCGGAGTTGCTGTAGCCATTCATGGTGCCAATCTGAACTACGTCATACTTATGAGTGTTGCTCGCTGTACCACTCAGGTTGAGTTTCCCGCCGCCTTGAGCGGCATCAACGCTCCCTTCTGGCTCGTAAGTCCACCACTTGGAGGTGTTGAGAGATCCACCACTGAAATCGTCGTAGACATCGAAGATGTTGTTGCCGTTCGCAGGGGGACTGGCTGCGGCCGGATTTCCGAAATACAACCAATACGACGTATTGGTTGTAGATGCGCCAATTGCTGTCTGAGTTCGAAACCAAATCTTCGTACTTGCGTTGTTCCAAGACGAGCTCGGATCGACGAGGCGATCTAATTCTGTCCACGACGTGCCGTTGAAGTAGACGACTCGCAAGTCGTTTCCGGACGTCAAGGCTTGTGAGTTCGCAACCATCGTGGCGTGATTGACCGTGACGCCTACCGAATAGCCGCTTGCAGTGGCGTCGGTGGTGGTCACTGCAAGGTTCACACGAAAGCTGTAGCTCGCGTTCCACCACGAAGGCCCGGCGGCACTCGAAGGGGTGGGTGTTGCGACGATCATCATCGATACGACAACAAGCACCGTCACGAGGTTCGATATGGCGCGTCGCATGGCTCGATCAGAAGTTCGGGATGGCGTTGTAGATCACAACGGTTTGATACGTGTCTGCTGGGGTGTTTTCGGCTCGTGACATTTGATATGCAATGCAGTTCGTGTCTCCCATGGGACCCGATGTAGAAGAAGAGCGCATTATTTCTGCCCCGCTGGTGGTGAGCTGCGCCCACTTGTTGGTGCGGAATCGGTTTGACGTGCCACTCAGGGTGGAACTCGAGGTGGCATATCCAAGGGCTTCTGTTCCCGAAGATGGCCAAGCGGCAGGCGCTGCGTTGGTGCCGGATACATCTGGATAGGGATACGAAGTGGACGCGCCGGTCATTTGCCCGGTGTAGGAAACACTTACGTAATACCCGCTGTTGGCGTTGGAAGTAATTGTCAGATTTTGACCGGCAATGGCGTTTGTTGAAGCGGAGTTGATTCGGCCGAACGCTATTGAATTGGTTGCGGTCGCGGCGTTTGTTGTGATGTCACCGCAAGTCGTCCCGCTGCTGACCGGAGCAACTGTGAAGCCGAAGGACGAATCGATGATTCCACTCATTTGTTGTCCGGTGATGGTTGCGAAGGCAGCAACGGTTGCCGCGTCGCGAATCGAACCGCCGCAGTTACCCGATGTTCCTGTTGCGTTGTAGGTCGTAATGGTTTGGTAGTACGACCCGGCATTTGGATTGGTGACGTTGCCGACAACGAGTGTGCGCGGGCCCGCAGCGGGGGTAACTCCGGTCGCGAAGTTGAAGGCAAGTTGACCGCTGGACGCGCTGGTGTAGTCGGCGGTCCACGTGCCTCCGTACGTTCCAGTGAGTGTTGCGGCCGCCAAGTTCATACCTGTGGGGATGCCACCCGAGCCGTCTGCATTGGAGCTGAAGGTCACCAAGACGCAGCGCGTTGTGGCGGTAGTGGCGTAACCGCTCCAGGTCCATGTGTAACTGACCGCTGGTGTTGCTGGCCGCGGGTCTGAGAGTTGAACGGTGATGTTGTTGGGAGTCGCCCATGCCTGGACGTTCCCAAGCGCAGTACCGAGCAGCGCGAGCGAAAGGAAGATTGCTGTTCTTGCGATTTTCGTCATTGCATTGGTCCCTTCTCTAGATTGATAGACCCCCCGGTTATCGGTTGTGTCCTTGAACTACTGCCACTTTCTGAATATCGACAAGAAGAAGACTTCCTTGAGGCCCGGTCTCACCGTCCCCATCGCGGGGCGGCGTGCGGCCTGACGCCCCCGATTGGGCGTGGTTATCGGATAGCTTCACGCCTGGGTGAAGCCAGATTCCGGGAGGTCTTGTGTCGGGTAACAACCTTCGGGATCAATTGCATCGTGCGATCGAGAAGCGACTCGCCGAAGTCAATCAGCGATATCCGCAAAGTCGGCGGGCCCTCGTCACCGCACTTGCCGAAGTGCCCAACCCAATGAGCGTTTCCGAAATAGAGGAGCGTCTCGGCAAGTCAGTGCCCGTAAGCACGATCTATCGCAATCTCACCATCTTGGAAGACGCAAAGGTGGTCAACCGGCTTGCCTCGAATGACGGAAGTGGACGGTTCGAGCTCGCAGAAGAGGTCAGTGGCGACCATCATCACCATCTGATTTGCATGAATTGCGCAAAGGTATTCGACGTCGATCTGCCTGGAAGCCTTGAACAATCGCTGGTCGAATCGACCGGCTCGATCGTTGAGTCGCGTGATTTCGAAGTCGTGTGGCATCAGATCGACCTGCACGGTTATTGCAAGAATTGTCGGGCCTAGCTCAACAAGCCCAGCGACAGCGCGCGGGCTACGGCCTGTTCGCGGTTGCGCACGCCGAGTTTCGAATAGATGTGCACCAAGTGGGTTTTCACCGTTGCCTTGCCAATCACCATCGAGGCTGCGATTTCGTCGTAAGTGAGGCCTTCGGCGAGCACTCCCAGCACCTCTAACTCCTTGGGCGACAGCCCGCTCTTGGCAACTGCCTGGTCGGGGTCGAGGTCGATGGTGGGGCCGATTCTTCCGATGCTTGCGGTTGCGATGGTGGCTTGAACGGTTCGATCGCCATGTTCGGCGTCGATGATTGCAGTGGAGAGTTCCTGCGGCGAACACGAACGCAACAACAGCGCATCGGCGCCGGCAGACAGCAATGCAGCCACATCGCTTTCGGCTGCTCGATCTAGCAGGCCAATGATCAGGGCTTCGTTGTTTATGCGCTTGATTTCGCGGATCAGCTTCTTTGCATTCAAGTTCGGAGATTTGCCGACGATGATTAAGTCAGCGCCTTCGTCTCGAACGATGCGGCTGGTATTGCCAGCTTGCCCGGTAGAGGCCAGGACACGGATGTCAAGCCCACCAAGGATCTGTTCAACACCCAGACGAAATAAAGCCCACTGATCAATAACAACAGCGCAACGCGTCACAATGCCTCTTCTTTCTGAACTGGCCAGTGGCGGTAGATAAGGATCAAAAGCGTTGTTAACGGTGCTCATGGATGAGCCTGCGCTCTCAGAACGCAAGGCTTATTCGGCGATGTCCAAATATCAACCGCAAGGTTGATCAAGAGTCTGCCTCAATGTCGCCGAGAACATAGTCATGGCAACGATTACGGGGCGAAAGAACCAAGCGATCAACCACCTCAATGAAGAAGAGTTGGTACGCACCAACCTCCCTCTGGTTCACTACGCGGTAGCCGACATAGCGGCAAAGATCCCGCGTCACGTGAGCCGTGACGATCTGGTGTCGGCGGGTATGGCGGGGCTGGCTCAGGCCGCTCGCAATTTCGACGCCGAGCGAGGTATCAGCTTCGACCGTTACGCGTCTACCCGTATCCGCGGTGCTCTTCTCGACGAGCTTCGCAGCTGCGACTGGGCATCACGTTCGGTTCGCTCGCGTGCGCGCCAGGTGACCAATGCTGTTGAAGACCTGCAGACCAAATACGGTCGCACTCCTACCAACGAGGAAATCGCCGCGCACCTCAACATGGATGCAGGCGCCGTTGAGGCTGTCACCGAAGACGTTCACCGCGCAGTCGTGCTCAACTACGACTCGATGGTGATGGAAGGTGGAGCCGAAGAGATTCTTCCCGCCGATCAACGCAGCCCCGACGCAATTATCTTGGAACGTGAGCGTCAGAGCTACCTACACGATTCGATAGACGCACTGCCAGAACGTCTTCGCGCAGTCGTCGAGGGTTACTTCTTCCAAGAGCGACCAATGAAGGAATTGGCCGACGAGCTTGGAGTGACCGAAAGTCGCGTCTCGCAAATGCGCGCTGAAGCTCTCGAGCTTTTGAAGGATGGCATGAACTCACAACTCGACCCCGAGGTCATTGTTGATGAAGATCGTCCGACCCAGCGCATTGCGCGACGCAAGGCCGCTTACTTCGATGCGATTGCTCAAAACTCTGACTATCGCCAACGTTTGACCGTTCCTGCGCAGTCGCGGCGCGGCCGCTTTGGTGCCAGCGAGCTTGAACACGCTGAAGCAGCCGAGCAAGTACGCAACACGGTTGCGGTCATCTGATCCTTCTGGTCTTCGCATACGGGGAAAGAAACGGGGCCTTTCGAGGCCCCGTTTGTTCTGGCCCCTTTCTGTCCGCTTCGCTCCCGCATTCGGCCCGCTTTGCCCCCGAATGCGACTTATCGACAATCTCTGGCGCGAAACCCGGCGGAATCGATAGGGAATTGTCGATAAGTCGAAGTTGGCAGCCGGAGAACGAGAGTTGCTACGGCGCAGGAATACTCAACAATGCTCGAAGAGTGCGAAGAGTGGCGTTGGGCTTGTTAGTTATGTCGTGCCAGGTGAACCGTGCAACCCGCCAGCCGGTATGTGCAACAACGCGGTTCTGTCGGGCAATGTCGTGAATAACTTGGTGGGTGTGGTGGCGGCCGTCGAGCTCCACGAAAAGCTCGTGGCTCGGAAAGGCAAAATCCAGCCTCGCCAGAGTTCTGCCTGATGGTGTGATTACTTCGAACTGCCGAACTGGTCTGGGTATTCGGGGGTCTGTGCGAAACAACTGAACCGCCATTGTCTCGAGAACGCTCTCGGCTGGTGGAACGTTCCCCCTCGTTTCGAGAACAGAGCGAATCAAGGGCGCGCCTTTGCGCAAGGACGGCAATCGCTCCTCCAGCTCATAAACGGTGGTAAGTCTGCTGTGCAGAACGAATTCCAATGCTTGCTCCCAAGCTATGGCGGAGCTTTCGGAAGCGATGTCGACCAACGTGCGCAGTGGAGTCGTGCAAAGGACGCCGTTGACTTGGGTCAGGTCTTGTTTCGAGATGCTGCGGGTGCAAAGTGTCGGGTGCAATGAGTGACGCCCGGGAGGAACCGCAACGAAGGGCTCCTTGAGGTCAGGCACGGGAAAACCATGAAGGCGCGCAGCGAAAGTTGAGCAAGCTACGCCGTCGAAGATCCTCACCATTGCATGGCCGACTTCAAGAAGTGATGGAGGATCCTCGCCGAGGATGTATACGCCTCTGGCCACTCGATGTGCCCTTCCTTTCGTGACGGCATAGCGAAGGGTGCGGCCATTGATGTCATCGGCTTGAATTGCTTGTCGCACTTGATCTCCCGAATGCGACTTATCGACAATCTCCGGCTCGAGACCCGGCGGAACCGATGGGAAATTGTCGATAAGTCGAAGTTGGCGGGGGAGTGCGGGGGAAGCGGCCGGGGGAAGCGGGCAGGCACAAGAGTGGCAGCGAGGTGCGACAGTCCGGCGAGAGCGGCGAGAGCGGCG
>JBDIBA010000052.1:0-6944 GCA_039812705.1 Acidimicrobiia bacterium | reverse complement strand
CGCGCGCCGCACACAGCGCGCGGCGCCGAGGGTGGGTTAGGCGGTGATGGTTCGGATTTGTTTGGCCAGGGCCTGGCCGTCCTTGTCCGTGGCAAGCGCGGCGAGGCCCATCATTTTGAGCATCGACCCGTCGATCTTGATGCGACCCAGCTGAACCGCTTCCATGGCGCGGCTCACTTGACCGTCGACAAAGATTGACTTCGCGATGTCGTACGAAGTCGTGATCTTGAAGTCAGCCTTTGGCAGGTGGCCCAGGCGGATTATGGGTTCGCCGGTTGTAGAGTCGAGGTTTGCATCGACGGTCGGGCGGTCCTCGAAAGGGCAGTCAGTGACAACCAGGTTGATGGTCATTCGCTTGAGCTCGAGAGCGCCATGGTGCTGTCGGAATTCGGCGCGAACTTCGTCGGTCTTGGCAATCCATTGCTCGGTCAAGAATTCGAACTTCGCGACATCTTCTGGCATATCCCGCACCATACGTCTCCCGTGGCTACGCTCGCTTAGGTGAATGTCGAGGTCATGGAAGGCGCGGAGCCAACTTTCCTTCCCGGTCAATCAGCGGGCGTCTTGTTGCTGCACGACTTGGCGGGAACGCCACAAATCTTCCGTTCGTTGACCGAATCGCTCGGCAATGCCGACATGGCGGTTGATGTTCCGCTGCTGCCGGGTCACGGCACCTCAATTGATGAACTGAACGAAACGACTTGGGACGACTGGGCCGCCGCCGCGCAGCTGGCGCTTGATGAGCTGGCCAGTAGGTCTGGGTCGGTAGTCGTCGCCGGCATCTCGATGGGCGCCGCGCTTGCGTGTCTTGTGGCCAGCAATCACCCTTCAGTTGCGGGCGTAATTGCGATCAACCCGCGTGTTATGCCCGTCACCCGTGAGGCGCTTTCAACGCTGCAGTCCATGATTGAATCCGGAATCACCCAGGTTGAACCGCTTGCGCCTGACATTTCAGATCGGGCAATTGAGGTCTTGCGTTATTCCGCCGTTCCAACCTCGACGTTGCTGTCGATGTTTACGGCGTTGAATCAGATGGAGGATCACTGGTCGAGTTTCGATCTGCCGATGCTCGTCATCACCAGCGCTCACGACCATCGAGTATCTCCCGACAACGCCGATTGGTTGTCCGAAAAGGTTTCGGGCCACGTTGATCGGTTGACTCTTGAGCGCAGCTTTCATGAGGCCACGCTTGACGTGGAGCACGAGAAGCTGGAGCGAGAAGTGGTTGAGTTTGTGCGCGGGGTAACCGCGACTCTTCCTGAATAGGCCTGACTGACAAGTCCGCTTGGTTACGCGGCTGGACAGCGGTGTGTTTTGCCTATCTGATCAACTGGGTTACTAAACTGGTTGATGGCCCAACCTGCTGATTCGCGCACCTTTTGGGTGATGCCAGCAGATCTGTCGCAACAACGGATGCTGCAGCGTCAGTTCGATGTCATCATGTCGGCGCAGAGTCGCCAATGGTTGGCTAACCGTTTGGAATCGTCGGCGACCGAACAATTTTCGGGTGATCTCAAGGGACTTGGTAACCAAACCGGCCTTACAGAGCTGCGCGGCCTGAACGGTGGTCGCGGGCAAGCTGTTCGCATCTACTTCAAGTCCGTTGGCAAGTACAGAGTCATCTGCGGTGTTGAATCCAAACAGGGGAGAGAAGCCGACCAAGACATTGTTGCCAAGGCCGCAACGATTGCAAGCCACTTCGCGAAAGAGTCCGACGTTGAAATTGACGGCGCCTCAGAACTTGCACGCGTAGGACGTGTTGGCAACGGTGAAAGGGCCAAGCTCATGTTGACAAGTGATGGTCCTGTCAGCGAAGTCAAAGAGTTGGCAACAGATGACACGCCAAAGCTTGTTGCGTCTCGTCGATTGGCAGATTCTCCAACGCCAGAGTTGCGTCAACTGGTTGCTATGCACGCTGGTTTGCGTAGCGCGCTGGACTCGACGAAGCGCACTGCCTTCAAGCCGCAAAACGGACTTCAGGAAAAGGTGCTCGTCGCATTGCACCGAAAGCGATTCACTCTTCACTTGAGAACCCCTGACGAGCGGCAAGCTCTTGCACGAACAATCAGCGGCACGCTTCACGCGCAGCACGGCGATGTTGCAAAGGTGGTGGAGGCCGTTGCAAGGAAGGTCGATCCCGTTGAACTGCGGGCTAACCGAGAGCAGATCCAACGGTCAATTGACGAGGTAACCAAAGACATCGGCCGCCGCGCGTTGGCGGAACTGAGATCGGTTCGTTCTGCATTGATGCCAGAGGGATCCACCGATGAACCAACCGCTCCTGTTGCACGGTTGGCAGGGGAGATCGTGATCTTTTCGGCACGTTGTGGGCTGCCGTTCAAGACATTGTTGGGAACAGCGGGCCAGTTTGGCGAAGCACGGCAACGTCAAGATGTAAGAAGTGCAAACTTGGCCGCGGGTGAGCGAACCTTGCTGTGTGCCAGTGTCCTCAAGCATCAGAGACGAGTTGGGATAGCCGAGGGAATGGAACTCGACGGTGCGTTGGTTTTCGATGCTTATGGAATTTCTCGAACTGTCCAAGCGAAAAGCCCTTTAGAGATAGTTTCTCACAGAGATGCGGTTGGTCGCGGCAATGATGCTGGTCTTGGCGCGCCGGGTGGCCCAACTGTCAGGGGGGTTTGAATAGTGAGAATCGCAAGAATTGCAAACAGCGGACGCGAAGAGGCCAACAACTACGCCATGGCAGCCGCGATCCTCGAGGCGGCAGTTGGTCGTCGGCATTCAAGAGCTGCGTTCGAACCAGAAATTCTCTCGTGTTTGCGAAACCCCAACGCTCCGACGCCTCTACGGTCAGACCGTTATCGGTTTGTGCTTGAGTCCATTGTTGAGACCTTGGAGTGGCACCAGGAGCGTGGCAACGTCAATCTTGAAGACTCGGTTGATGGCATTGCCCTGGCCACTCGCTTGATGCAATCTCAGCAATGCCTTGCAATCAAGCCTGGCGCCGAACTGCCTGGAGTGTTGGTTGCCGCGGTCCTCAGCAGCAACGGTGGCGAATTCCCGGCACCGATGTTGCCGACGGGCCACCTCGATAGCGGCTCGTTGAGCTAGTCCGGCCCGGCACGGGTTCATGTTGCCTAGATTGGGGCCATGTCGGAACCGCTTTCGCAAGAAGTTGTTCGTCACGTGGCCGAGCTTGCGCGGCTCGATCTGACGGATGACGAAGTAGCAGCATTTACTGATCAGCTCGGCGCCGTGTTGGGCCACGCTGCGGACATCGAGTCCTTGGACATTGCCGATGTCGAGCCAACAACCCACGCATTGCCGCTGACAAACGTCTTGAGAAAAGACGTCGTGCAGCCGGGCCTCGACCGCCAAGCAGTGTTGGACCAGGCGCCCGCGAGTGAAGCCGGACAGTTCCGCGTACCGAAGATTTTGGGAGAAGAGCCATGAGTCACGTAACAAAGGGCGAATCCGTTCTTGAAATTGCAAAGAGCGTTCGCAGCAAAGAACGCAAGGCAAGCGAAGTGATCGAGGCTCATCTGACTCAGATCGAAAGTCGAGACCAAGAGCTCAACGCGTTCAACCTCGTGACTCGCGAGCGCGCCATGCAAGCTGCACGCGACATCGATGAGCGAGTCGCCAACGGTCAAGAAGTTGGCCCGTTGGCAGGCGTCCCAGTTGCCGTGAAGGACAACCTCTGCACCACCGGTGTTGACACCACATGTTCCTCGCGCATTCTGGAAGGCTGGAAGCCGCCGTACGATGCGACTGTTGTTGATCGAATTGCAGCAGCGGGCGCGGTGATGATTGGCAAGACAAACCTTGACGAGTTTGCAATGGGCTCATCTACCGAAAACTCCGCGTTTGGCGTGACGCACAACCCTCACGACACATCGCGCGTATCGGGCGGCTCTAGTGGTGGAAGTGCAGCAGCTGTCGCCGCGGGCTTTGCTCCGATTGCATTTGGTTCAGACACGGGAGGCTCCATTCGCCAACCCGCATCGTTCTGCGGTGTTGTTGGCATCAAGCCGACTTACGGTTTGGTTTCGCGCTACGGCTTGATTGCATTTGCTTCATCGCTTGACCAGGTCGGTCCCCTCGGGGCAACGGTTGCAGACGCGGCGGCCATGCTCGAAGCCATTGCGGGCCACGACCCTCGCGACTCAACCTCATTGCCACAAGACGCACCAAACTTGACGGCAACCATGAACGACGGAGTGAAGGGTCTTCGAGTCGGTTTGGTTCAGGAGCTTTCCGGTGAAGGAGTCGCACCAGATGTAGCCGCTGCATTGCAGCGCGCAGCCGACGTATTGCAAGAAAACGGTGCGATCGTTTCGGAGGTATCGGTTCCGGCGGTCAAGTTTGGCGTTACCGCGTATTACTTGATTGCCCCGGCAGAAGCGTCAAGCAACTTGGCGCGTTTCGACGGTGTCCGTTACGGGTTGCGAAAAGATGCCGAGAACGTTTTTGAAATGTATGACGCAACGCGCGAGCAAGGTTTTGGCGCCGAGGTAAAGCGTCGCATCATGCTTGGCACGTACGCATTGTCGGCGGGCTACTACGACGCGTATTACGGCAAGGCTCAGCGTGTTCGCACACTGATAACACGTGATTTTGCAACGGCGTATGAGTCCTGCGATGTGTTGTTGTCACCAACTGCACCGACCACGGCGTTCAAGGTTGGAGAAAAGACGTCAGACCCGTTGGCCATGTACTTGAACGACGTTTGCACCATCCCAACCAACTTGGCAGGACACCCAGCAATGAGTGTTCCGTTCGGAAAAGACTCAAACAACATGCCAATCGGTGTGCAGATTCTTGGACCAAACCTCAGCGAAGCAACACTTGTGCGCGCCGGCGCAGTTCTGGAGGCAAATCAATGAACGCAGTCGAAACGAAAACAGAGTGGGAGACCGTGATTGGTCTCGAGATCCACACAGAGTTGCGCACGCAGACCAAGCTGTTCTGCGGTTGCGAAAACAACTTCGGCGCAGAACCAAACCGCAACGTCTGTGCAGTGTGCCTTGGCTTGCCGGGCTCGCTTCCGGTCCTCAACGAACACGCTGTTGAACTGGCCATGCGCATTGGCACTGCACTTAATTGCACCATTGCGCCTTCAGTGATGTCGCGAAAGAACTACTTCTATCCAGACATGCCAAAGGACTATCAGGTGAGCCAGTACGACTTGCCTATCAACCTCGATGGCTCCCTGGCGCTTCCAGATGGTTCGGTTGTCGGCATTGAACGTGCGCACCTCGAAGAAGACACCGGCAAGAACACTCACGTTGGTGGTGGCGGTCGCATTCAGAATGCTGACTACTCACTCATTGACTACAACCGCGCCGGCATTCCGCTTGTCGAGATTGTCAGTCGTCCAGACATGCGCAGCGCCGAGCAAGCAAAGGCATATGTCAGCGAAGTGCGAGCAATTCTCGTTGCCATTGGTGCGTCTGACGGAAAGATGGAAGAGGGTTCGTTGCGCGTTGACGCCAACGTAAGTGTTCGTCGACCCGGCGAGCCTTTCGGCACACGTTGCGAGATCAAGAACGTGAACTCCATTCGTTCACTTGGACGCGCAATTGATTACGAGACTCGTCGTCAGATTGAGCTGATTGAAGGCGGCGACTCTGTTCAGCAGCAAACGCGACACTGGAACGAAGGCGAAGGTCGTACTCACTTCGGACGTATTAAGTCAGACGCTGACGACTACCGGTACTTTCCAGAGCCCGACTTGGTCCCAGTCGTTCCTGATGAGGCTTGGAAGACGCGCGTTGCCAACGAGATGCCGATGCTTCCAGCCGCGCGCCGCGATCGTTTGTTTGAGATCTCGCCCGAAACGCATTTCGACACGGTTGCAACGGTCGTTGACGCAGGTCTCGACCAGTTGGTGCTTGATGTCGTGAAGGCGGGTGCAGATGCGCGTCTTGCGATTAACCGCACGGCTAACGAGTTGGTGAACGATGCCGATGCCGCGTCGGCAGTTGGCGCATCGACGCTTGCTCAAACGTTCCAAATGGAAACCGATGGAAAGTTAACGGCGACTCAGGCAAAGACGGTCCTTGGCGAACTGATGGCTTTGCGTGGGGGAGACCCGCAGGCAATCGCAGACAAGCATGGTTTTGAGCCGGTTGACACCGATGCGCTTGCCAAGACAGTGAACGAGATTGTCGACGCACACCCTGACGAGTTGGAACGCCTGAAAGGCGGGGAGCAGAAGCTAATGGGATTCTTCGTCGGCAAGATCATGGCTGCAACACAGGGCAAGGCCGACGGTAAAGCCGTTCAGGCATTGCTGCGCGAACGGTTGTAAGTAACTGGTGCGCGTGTGCGTACCAGTTACTTAGTTTCTCTTCACAAGTCATTGTTGCCGCTTAGCGATCTTTCGTTCATGTACTCGAACACCGCCGCTGTAATTAGTCCGATGCCGGTGATCGTGAAGAAGATGGCCTGCGTTTTCCCAAGAGATGGCCACGGCCCAATCAGGTCGTTGACTATGACGGGTAGCCAAAGAATTTCAAGCAAGCATGCCCCCAGTATTCCCAGTCGGACGCGTCGAACAGTCAAGCCAAGGGTTACGAACTTCACCATGATGGTCATGTTGGCCAATGTCGCGATGAAGCTGGACCGCCCAACCAGGTCGGCGTGATTCGGGACTAAGAACACTGCTGGCAAGAACGTCGCGACAAATGTGATGGTCGCAAGCAGAGCCCACTTGTCGAGCGCAATGATTGAGTGATCGAAGCTTCGAAAGTGCTCCCAAGCGCCGGAGACTGAAAACTTCTCTTGCGGTGCTTGGACAGCTTCTTGTTCGCCGTCGAGCCGAGGAGGGCCTGCCAGCACAGGTTTGTTGGGGGCAAATCGCAAGAGTGCTTGTATGGCTGGGCGGTTTGCTGGCGAGTCGAAGAGAACTGCGCTCTGCATTTTGCGGCCAACGATCACATAAGAGTCGTCTGTCGGATCATGCAACACGACCGCAACGT
>JBDIBA010000051.1:0-7973 GCA_039812705.1 Acidimicrobiia bacterium | reverse complement strand
TCAAATCGGCGGCATGAGTCTCTAGCTCATTCCTTAGGGTTAACAATCCAGACGTTGTCTTCACCTAAGTAGTCGCGCAACACGGTTACAAAACGACCGACGTACGGCTCCTTGCCGTCCCAAACAACGACGGCTTCACTGACGTGATTCGCCAGCCATTGATCACGCTTGCCTAGTGCCGCACCGAACGAGGCTTTGTCCGTCGGTTCTTGAGCCGTAAGCAGGATCTCGTCTCGAGCGTTAGCAAGCAGTTCTTTGAACACTTCGCGCGATGCATTCGGCCATCGAGCATCGGAGTTTGGAAATGGCAACACAGCTGCCAATGCAACATTGGACTCGATAGCTGCGCGTGCGCCCATTTGCTCGGCGCCCAGAGACAATCCGCTGACAACCACGAGATCGTCAAACATCTGAGCCTTGGCAGCGACGATTTCATTCAGCTTCCGTTGAACATTCTGCTTGATCGCATTGTCGTCATAACCTCCAAGTTCTGGTGGACGATGACCGGCAATCAGCAACAAGTGTCCACTTGGCGCATCGGCTCCAGACTTAGCTGACTTGCGCGGTTGGTCTTCTGGCAACTCACCGGTAGGCGGAGAATCTCCGCTTCTTGGCGCCTGTTTCTGCGCAGCCTCCACCGCCAAACCATCGACAAGGTCATTCATGGAGTCACCGGAATGACCCTTCACCCAACGAAAGGTGATCTCATGTTCACGGGAGCGAACCAGTTCAATGAATGGTTCCCAAAGGTCTTGGTTCGCAACAGGCTTTTTCTGCGAGTTCTTCCAACCGTTGCGCAACCAACCTTCCCACCACTTCTTTTGGAAGCAATTGATTACATAGGTTGAGTCGCTAACAACTTCAACTGTGCCGTCAATCGCTTTGACGGCTTCGTAAGCAGCCTGCACTTCCATTCGTTGGTTGGTTGTCTGCGCAGCGTTACCCGCGGCAAACGCGCCGCCCGGCACCGCCCACGCCCATCCGCCGGGGCCAGGATTTCCCGAACAAGCACCATCTGTATAAACAACCGTCGTCATTGCGCACCATTGTTAGTTGCACATCGCCACCGGCGTGTGGACTATCTGAACGAACCCTCGGTTGATTGCGCGAACTGCGGGCCGTGCATAGTTGCAAACAACGTGTTGAAGTTGTCAACCATCTCATTCACCTGATCGCGTGCGCTCGTAAATCCTTGGCCGCTGCTACAGCAGCCTCTACCACCGCTACAGCCAGCACAGCCCGACACGGTTCGCTGGAACTTGTCCGCAGGCTTGTCGCCGGCAGGGCCAGCCGCACGACCGGCTACGGGTGACTGCTTTGTAACCAGCGTGATTGGCACTGCACTTGAAGACCGCTCGGCGCGCGCGGCTGCGGCTTTCGGAGCTAACGGCGCGAGCGGCGCTTTATCTGTACCGGCATTGGACAGGTCTCTTAACGCAGGCATGCCGCGGTTCATCAAGCGGCGCTCTTCTTCTTCACTCAAGACAAGCGTTGCCAGTCGCCGTTCTTGAGCCTCATTCGCCAACGCGCGCAGCCTTTGCACGGCTGCCGCCTGGCGAGACGCACGCTCTTGTGCTTCGCGTTCGACGACTTGCAAGAAGGCTGCATGCGCACGCGCAACAGGCTGACGCTCCTGAACTTCACGATTGCGCTCTGGAACTGCGCTGGCGACTAGGGCAGTCACGTAAGGCTCGAGTGCCTGTCGATAGTTCTCTGCCACCGCCGTATCGATCTGAACGTCATGGACGAGTTGAGGGTCATCAAGCGCCACGAACCGATCTGGTTGGTCAACTGGCGGCTCCTCAAGCGTTGGAACTGCCCGCAACTCGGGTGCGGGTTCAACTAGCTCGGGTTCATCCACTTCAAGTGGAGGTTCGTCCACTTCACGTTCATCAATAACGAGCTCGGGTTCAACAACTTCAAGCTCGTCAACGACAAGTTCGGATGCCTCGATTTCGTCCTCAACAAGTTCAGGTTCAACTAGTTCGGGGTCGTCGAGTTCAAGTTCATCAGCAATTGCGTCCTGTGCAACAACCGGTGCAACCACGGCGTCTTCAAGTTCAGGTTCATCAACATCAAGCTCTGGCGCATCAATTTCAAGTTCGTCAGCAACGTTCTCGCGTGCCTCGATTTCAAGCTCGTCAACAACACGTTCAGGTTCAACTACTTCAAGTTCCGGGTCTAGAAGTTGCCCAAGCGCGGCCTCCACCTGTTGGTCGACCACAAGTGGGACATCGCCAAGCTGATCACGAACCAAGTCAACCGTCGGAACCTCACGCAACAAGTCTTCGACCGCCTCCAACTCGTCAACAAGACCTTCCCAGCCAAGTTGGCGAGCATGAGACGACATCAGCTGAAAAACCTCGCTCTGTTCAGACAAGTCAAGCGGCAACTCTTCGGCTGCTTCATCGATCGAACGAGCCTCCGGCACCCAACCGTCGACAGCCTCGGCCAGCTCGGCAATTTCGCCGCTCAGGGCCTCGATCTCGGAACGCAATGCGTCGGCTTGCGGCAGTTCCCACGAACTCGACAAGGACTCAACATCGGCTTCGGTCAGGTCCAGTTGCAACGCCGACGAATCAACAAGCTCGGTTGCCATGTCAGTCAACTTGGCAGGCTCGAGGTTCATCTCGACCGCCTTTTGTTGCAGCACGGCAAGCACAACAGCAATGTCTCTTTCGCGCTTCTTCTCCTTCATCTGCTGCAACAACTCCAACAGATCTGGCGACAGCTCGGCGCGTTCTAGCAACTCCAACAAATCACCAAGGTGCGCATCGACCAAACACTCCGCACAGCTGTGACCAAGCTCATCAACGGTTTGCGCGTGTACTTTCTGGTCAAGTTCAGCGGCCGCTTTGGCCTTATCCAGTTCACCATTCAACCGTTGCGACAATGCCTGTCGCACACCTGCACCAACTTCGACATCGAGACCTTGTGCCGCGGATTCCTGGGCGCGCTGTGCAGGAGACTGACGGGACTCGGACTGCTCCCCGGTTAGGCCATTGAGACGATTCATCACCGGGGAAACGCGATCGCGACGCGAGCGCGGTTTAGCAACACCGCTTTTAGCAACACCACTAAGGATGGACCCGCCGTTCGTGAAGTGCTCTCGTGTCAGCAACGTCATGTTCGGGCACCCTAACAGTGAGCCAAGCACAAGTGTTAGGTTCACCTAACTAGTTTTTTTGGAGGCACCCATGAGGCTGTTCGGAAACAAGGGGGCTATTTCCCCACAACGCGCGCACGAGGCCGAGCTCGACAGGCGAGAAAGAGAAGTCACCAACTTCGTCGAGACCTGGACCGAAGCAATTCGCAGAACCGCCTTCATGAAAGGCGAGCCAACTCAAGACATTGGCGTGAAATGGCTCTTCGACAAATCGAGCATGGAAGAGCAGCTTGAAACTGGACGCCTGGCCATGGAAGTCAAGGCCTACGAAAGCTGCAGCACCGACTGCTCGGGGTCCGAAACCACCAAGGCACGCTACGAGCAAGTCTTCAACGAAACCGCACGCCAAGAAGGCCAACACCAAGTGTTTCACGACGGCTGGGTGCAGAACATTTCAATCGAGATGAGCGAACTGCAACAAGACGCTCACAAGGCCAGCTGTTTTGGAAGCAAAGCCGCCGGCGAAACTAGCCAGCCTCAGGAATTGCCGGGAATCAGCCTCTAGCACTCATCAGCCCTCTGCCACCTGCGGTTTGTAACCAAGGTCAAGCGATATCAGGTCAAACCCACGCGCAAGCAAAAGCAAGCCATCCGGCCCAGCTTCCGACTGAACAGGGTTAGTTTGACCACATGATTTTTGACGGGTTCTCGCACCAACTCCCCGACCTCGACCCGACTGAGTCCGCCGAATGGGTGGAATCACTCGACGCGATCATCGACGAGCACGGTAAGGATCGCGCTCGATATCTATTGATGCGTTTGTTGGAGCGAGCGCGCGAGCAATCCGTCAGCTTCCCCGCCACGGTCAGCAGCGATTACATCAACACCATTCCCGCAAAGGCTCAGCCTGAATACCCGGGCGATGTCGAGATGGAGCGTCGCATTCGCGCCTACACCCGCTGGAACGCTGCAGCCATGGTCGTGCGTGCCAACTCGAAAGCCGACGGCATCGGCGGCCACCTTTCAACCTTTGCCAGCTCGGCCATGTTGTACGACATTGGCTGGAACCACTTCTTCCGCGGCAAGGCAGATGGCACAGTTGGCGACTTCGTCTACTTCCAAGGGCACGCAAGCCCGGGAATGTACGCCCGCGCATACCTAGAGGGCCGGTTGGACGACGACAACCTCGACCACTTCCGTCAAGAACTGGGCGGCAACGGACTCTCCTCCTATCCGCACCCCCGTCTGATGCCCGACTTTTGGGAGTTCCCAACGGTTTCAATGGGAATCGGGCCAATTAACGCCATCTATCAGGCGCGGTTCAATCGCTATCTGCACAACCGCGGGCTTGCCGACACATCCAATTCCAAGGTGTGGGCGTTTATGGGCGACGGCGAATCCGACGAACCAGAGTCCCTCGGGGCACTGTCAGTTGCAGCACGCGAAGGTCTCGACAACTTGATCTTTGTCGTCAACTGCAACCTGCAGCGTCTCGACGGACCGGTGCGCGGAAACGGCAAGATCATTCAAGAACTTGAAGCCGTGTTCCGCGGCGCAGGCTGGAACGTCATCAAAGTTGTTTGGGGTTCCATGTGGGACGACCTCATCAAGAACGACGTCGATGGCGTGCTGCTCAACAAATTGAACGAGACGGTCGACGGAGAGTTCCAACGCCTGAGCGTTGAGTCGGGCGCTTACATCCGCGAACACTTCTTTGGAACAGACCCGCGCCTCGCAAAGCTTGTCGAACACCTAAGCGACGAGCAGATTCAGACGTTGCCCCGCGGCGGTCACGACCTTCACAAGGTTTACGCCGCATACAAGGCAGCCGTTGAACACACCGGTGCGCCAACGGCCATCCTAGTCAAGACGGTCAAGGGCTGGAGCCTGGGTTCGCAAGTTGAAAGCCGCAACAGCACCCACCAAATCAAGAAGCTCACGCCACAACAGTTCCGCGAACTGCGCGACCGCTTGCACATGGGTAACGAAATCCCAGACTCGGCGCTGGAGGACAAGTACCCGCCGTACTACCGGCCAGAACCAGGTTCTCCCGAACACACCTACCTCATGGCGCGTCGCGAGGCCCTCAACGGACCTGTTCCATCGCGCAACGTAGAGCCTGTCCCCCTCCCGCCACCTGAACACAAGACGTTCACGGACTTCGAGGAGGGCTCGGGCAACCGTGCGGTCAGCACCACGATGGCTTTTGCGAACCTCATTCGCGGATTGCTGCGTGACCGCAACATCGGTCAATACGTAGTTCCAATCATCCCCGACGAAGCCCGCACGTTTGGAATGGACGGGCTCTTCAAAGAAGTCAACATCTATGCGCCGTTTGGGCAGCTTTACGAACCCGTCGATGCATCGATGATGTTGAGCTACGTCGAAAGCCAGACCGGGCAGATTCTTGAAGAGGGAATCACCGAAGCCGGTGCGCTCGCCAGCTTCACGGCGGCAGGAACTGCATACGCAAACCACGGCGTCCCGATGATTCCGTTCTACATCTTCTACTCAATGTTCGGTTTCCAAAGAGTCGGCGACCTGATTTGGGCCTTTGGAGACAGTCGCGGCCGTGGTTTTCTGCTCGGAGCAACCGCGGGTCGCACAACACTGCACGGAGAAGGACTTCAACACGATGACGGTCACTCGCTCGTTTTGGCGTCGACCTATCCAAACCTCTGCGCATATGACCCCGCGTTTGCATACGAAACTTCGGTCATTGTCGAGGACGGCATTCGCCGCATGTATGGGGCCATACCTGAAGACCGCTTCTATTACATAACGCTCTACAACGAGAACTACCCGATGCCTCCAATGCCCGAGACGGCACCCGAGGGAATCGTTCGCGGCATCTACCGCTACTCGCAGACAACTTCGGAAGGCTCAGACGAGGCACGCAACCGTGCTGTCATTTTGTTCAGCGGAACCGCTTGGAATGCAGCCAAGGAAGCCCAAGGTCTGCTGCACGAAAACCACGGTGTCGATGTGGATCTGTACAGCGTCACGTCTTACAAGGCACTCCGCGAAGACGCGCTTGCGGCCGAACGCTGGAACCGTTTGCACCCAACTGAAGAGCCACGCACCGCGTACGTCACCGACGTGTTGAAGGAAACCGAGGGTCCGTTCATTGCGGTTACCGACTTCATGAAGATGGTGCCAGATCAAGTTGCTCGATGGATTCCCGGCACGTTCGTGCCACTTGGAACCGACGGTTACGGTCGATCTGACACGCGCGAAGCTTTGCGTGCGCACTTTGAGGTCGACGCGCAAAACGTGGTTGTTGCAACGCTCAGCGCACTTGCATCCGAGGGCAAAATCGACCGCGAAGAAGTCGCAAAGGCAATCGCCAGCCACGGCATCGACGCCGACAAGGCAGACCCCGCACTCAGCTAAGCGTGCTCAGTTATTTTCAACCCGGCTTCGTCTTCAACGACTAAGCCGGGTTGAACTGTTTCCGGGCTTGTTTTCGTTAGCTACGCCTTTGTGTCGCGAACTGTCTCGCCGAGCATTGCGAGCACATCGCGAATTTCATCCGACTCCTCATACGAACCTTTCGCGCGCAACTGACCGCGCAGGTTTGACAGCCGATTCAGTGCCTCTTCGGGAATCTCGGCCGGATCTGTCGGTGCGCTTGTGGTCGCCGCCGAAACGTCAAGGCCGAGCACATAGGCCATTGTTGTCAACGCCGATGCCTTTTCGTCACTTGGCTCGCTCAACACATCGCGTGCCAAGCCCTGCAGCGCAGCAAATGCGCGTGGGGTGTTCATGTCGTCGTCCATTGCTTGGCTGAACTCCGTCAGGTACTGCGACTCAAGATCGGCTGTGCGTTCTGCGCCGCCGGCGGCGATAAGTGCTTCGCGCACACGAGCAAACCCAGCCGTGTTGGCCACAATGCCATCGGTCGAATAGTTGAGCGGAGACCTGTAATGCGGCGACAACAAGTAGTAACGAAACTCCGGTGCACCGTAGGTCGCAATCAGACCGTCAACAGTTACCGAGTTGCCGAGCGACTTACCCATCTTCTGTCCGTCAACTTGAATCAATCCGTTGTGCATCCAGATGTTCGCGTAGGGCATTCCCGCAACGTTTGCTTGCGCAAGCTCGTTTTCGTGGTGCGGAAACGTCAGGTCCAAACCGCCGCCGTGAATATCAAACGCGTCACCCAAATACTTCACGGCCATTGCCGTGCACTCAATGTGCCAACCCGGACGACCCGACTCAGCTACCCACATCGGCCAAGACGGTTCGCCGGGCTTTGAGGCCTTCCAGAGCGCAAAATCAAGCGGATTCTGCTTCTCGCCCAGCCACTCGGTTGGTTCTCCGCTTTGCAAACCGTCGAGCTTCTGTCCCGAAAGCGCGCCATAGTTTGCAACCTTGTTTACGCGTAGGTAAACCGAACCGGACTCTGTCACGTATGCGGCATCGCGATCAATCAGCGTGCGAATAAGCAGCTCGATCTCGGGCACGTGTGCAGTTGCACGCGGCTCAACGGTCGGCGGCAAGACATTGAGGGCCTGATAAGCAGCGTTGAACAGAGCAACACTTTGTTCAACTACGCGCCACCACTCAACCCCACGTTCATTGGCCGAGTTGATGATCTTGTCGTCAATGTCAGTGATGTTGCGGCAGAAGGTGACACGAAGCCCCTTGACTTCCAACCAGCGGCGCAAAGTGTCAAACACAACGCCCGCGCGCATGTGGCCAACGTGTGGACCCGCCTGGACGGTCGCGCCACAGACATACATCGAAACTTCACCTGGTTTAATCGTTTCGAATGGCACCTTGGCGCGTCTGAGGCTGTCGTATAGCTGCATGGGCGACAAATTAACCCGCGGGCGGGAGGTGCACATGGCCCTCTTCGCCTAGG
>JBDIBA010000050.1:0-7982 GCA_039812705.1 Acidimicrobiia bacterium | reverse complement strand
AGCTGGCGGCGGGATGAGTTGAAATTGCTTCTTTGATGTTGATCAGGCCGAGAGGAACTGCGAGTGCAAGTCCTCGCTTGCGTTGGAGCAAAGGCTCGTAAAGGTCGGCGCAGGTTTCACAAGTTGCAAAGTGCTTGCCTGCCTGCAGCTGTTCTTGACGTCTATGGTCGCCCATCGACACGGCCAACAAGGCGGGCTTGCATCGCGGCGTCGGTAGTTGGAGCTTGCGATACGCAATCAGATACTCAACACGAAGTTTCGCTCGTGCGCGCGCTAGCCGAAGCGCCACCGAACCTTTTGATTGATTGGCTGCCATCTGCGAGAGGTTTTGTTGCGTTACGTGTCGATTAAGCAACAGATCTTTTTCCGCGACTGGCAAAGTATCAAGGGCGGCAACAATGGCATCGCGCTCTTCTTTGATCACCAACGGGTCACTCTCGTTATGGTCTGGGAGCGTTTCGGGGTGAGCCAGTCGCGGAGCGAACTTGGAATCGCGAGACCTGCGGCGATAGTCAGCCGCTAACGCGTTCCTGGCGCAGACGATTGCATAGGCGGTTAGTGACTCGGGGATCAAGCGATCACTGACAGCCAAGATTTTTGACATGGTTTCTTGCACTACGTCGTCTTGAAGATGAGGATCGCTAGTGCGGCTGCGCACGTACGCATAAACGCACTTCGTGAGAGATTCAACGGTGTCCGTGGTAAGTGGCAAGAAGTGTGACCTACTTCAAACTTGCGGCGTAATCACCGTGGGCATTGGGTATCTACTTTCGCTCCGGACGTAAACCGGCGTTCTTGCTGCGGGGCGGAAGCTTCGTTCTTGCACGCTAACTCGTTTATCTACTCCCAACGTAAAGGAAAGTTATGACACCACTACTAACCAAGGTTGATTACGGACAGGGGGTAGAGGACGCTTGGTCGGAAATTGCAAGTTTTGTGCCCCGCCTTGCCGCATTCCTCCTCATCTTGCTTGTCGGGTACTTCATCATCAAGGTGCTAGCTAAGGCAGTTGACAAGGCACTTGAACGCGTCGGTTTCGATCGAGCTGTTGAGCGTGGCGGTGTCGCGCGAGCAATGTCAAAGTCTCAGTACGACGCAAGCGACCTTGTTTCGAAGATTCTCTTTTACACGCTGTTCCTGTTCTTGCTGCGCTTTGCATTTGGAGTGTTTGGCCAAAACAACGCCGTTTCGCAGTTGCTTGACAGCGTCATCGCCTACCTGCCCAAGCTGATTGTTGCCATTGTCATTGTCGTGCTGGCTTCTGCGATTGCAGCTGCGGTTCGCGAGATTGTCACGGCAAGCCTCGGCGGCCTCAGCTACGGAAAAATGTTGGCAAACGCAGTTGCTGTTGTCATCCTGGCAATTGGTGGATTCGCTGCTCTTAGCCAGCTCAACATCGCACCGGCCATCGTCAACGGTCTCTTCTACGGAATTGTTGGAACCGTTGCTGGAATCCTCGTGATCTCCATTGGTGCTGGTGGCATCAAGCCAATGCAGTCCCGTTGGGAACGCGTTCTCAGCAAGGTTGACCAAGAGTCGGCCAACGTTAAGCAAGAAGCACAAGGCGCTGGTCAGCGTGTTGCCGACCGTGCCGAGAACCTTCGTGGCCAGGCACGCAACTCTTAAGGGGATATTTGAATGACTGATTTCAACAATGGGCGCGATCGCGCCACGAACATCGATGCGCGAACCAACGAAGAGTTGGTTCGCAATCGCGATCGTCGACACGGCCTGGGATGGGTGCCGTGGCTGGCACTGGTGCTCTTGATCCTCCTCGGCTTGTTTGTCTGGTGGATGATGAAGGAATCGAATGAAAACGATTCAGACAATTCCACGACAACCACGGCGGCGATGGTCACCACAACGACTGCGTCGGCGAATACGCAGACAAGTGGATCGGCCGGGTCGGCAAGGACTGCCGGTGGCGTAGACCTGCTCGAACTCGCGTCGAAGGGTTCATTGGCTTCGGTTGTTGGTCAACAAGCAACCGTAAACAACCTAGAAGTTATGAGCGTTGTTGCAGATGAAGGTTTCTGGGTTGGTTCGGCGGGCAACCAATTCTTTGTTCATCTCAGCGCTGCGACTCGTAACAACGGCGAGTCTGCACCACGGGTGACAACAGGAAGCCACGTGAATGCCTCGGGCCAGATGATGAAGGCGCCGGCGTCTGCATCATCGCTGGGCGTTACGACCGCCGAAGGCGCAAAGCAGCTAACCGACCAAGGTGCTTACCTGGAAGCCAGCAGCTACAACCTGAAGTAACAAAGCAGGAAGCTTCAAATGAAACAAGGGCCGGACATTTGTCCGGCCCTTGTTTTGTCTTAGTGGCTTGACGGCTGGACTCGCTCAACCGCGCGTGGGACCCCGACTGCGTTGTACGGAATCCCAATGGCAAAGCGGTAACGATTACCTATGTGACGTCAGTTATTTCCGCGAGTGGCGCGGCCACTCGAGAACGTTGTGTTGGCATCTTGCCCTGTAGCTAAGTAGCGCTTGGCGGGGTTAGGGTGTCGGTAGCGCGTTGCGGGTTACGCCCATGGCAGTGACGTTGTTTCCTCGGCCTACTTCGCTTCCAAGGAATGGCGCTTTCCCGAAGGTGAACACTCCGCCGTCGCGCGCGACGAGCCAGTAGCCTCCTTCTTGTGGGGCAACTGCCATGCCAACAACCGGCTGGTTGAGCCGCATGCTTCCGGTTGACCCATAGAAGTCTGCGTCGCCGAAAGTAAAGATTCCACCGTCGGCAGCCACAAGCCAATAGCCGTCGCCTGAGTTGCTTGGAGCCATTCCGAGAACAGGACTGTTCAGGCGCATCGCTCCAGTTGACCCATGGAAGTCTGCATCACCAAAGGTGAAGATGCCCCCGTCGGCTGCGACCAACCAATAGCCCATGCCAGTGGGCGTGGATGCAATTCCGACGATGGGCTGGTTGAGTCTCATCGATCCTGTCGATCCGAAGAACTGTGCATCACCGAAACTGAAGACGCCGCCGTCGGACGCGACCAGCCAGTATCCCTGGCCAGTTGGGGTTGCAGCGATTCCGACGATTGGGCGATTCAGTGAGAGCCAGCTCAAGTCTCCCAAGAAAGGTGCTCCGCCGCGGGCTAGAACTTGTCCACGTGCGGTTGTCAGCAAAGACCCGTTTGAACCTGGAATCGACGAGCCACTGATGTACGACTCGTCGTGCGTTACGGCGCTTTGCGAGGTTGTTGCGCCGTCACCGAACCCGCGAACCCTTCCGTCTGAGCGAAAAATTGCGTAAGCGGGGTTCACGGTTGATTGGTCGTTGACAGCTTTGGGCGAAGTTGTCGAAGTTGTCGTTGGAGGTACGGGAGCGTCTCGCAAGGCAACAAGTTCGTACTTGGTTGTGTTGCTGTACTGCGTCGAAACCAACACATTGCCGCTTTCGCCAACAATGACGCTGCGCGGAGTCATGAATGAATTGCTGTCTCTGACCAGGATGGTTCCGTTGTCGCCAAATGTTGGGTCGTCGCTGGAGTCTGTCAATAGGCGCATTGCTGCGTAGTGATCCGAACCGCGGTGAGTCGTCGCAATGATTCGGTCCGAAGAGTCGACAGTTAGCGCCATTACGCGACTAGCGCCTTGAGTACCGGTTTCGTAGCGGCGTTGTATGACCTGAACGCCTGGAATGTTCACCGCCAGGTTCGCGTTGTCTCCGCGACTTCCCCCGAATGACGCGTCGGGTAGGCCGTTCTTGGTGAATCTTCCAACCAAGCCAGCTTCGGAGTGTTCAAACGTCGCATGAGAATTGTCTCGGTACTCAACTGCTCCCAAGCCACCGCCGCCAACAACCAGTCGATTCTGGCTGTCAACTGCCAATGATGACGTAGCAATCGATCGCAACCCCGAAGTGATTACATCAAATGCGGCTATGCCGGCGGTGCCGAACGTCTTGTCTACGGAACCGTCAGTGTTGATGTGTGTCGCATCGAATGAGTTGCCGACCGCGTATACGGAATTGTCGCGCGCTGTTGCGAACTTGAGATGCGGATAGGCGGTTACTCCGTCTTCAACAAACTTTGTTCCACCAGGCGCGAATGTTTCGTCGGGCTGACCGTTGGATTTCACTCGACTCGAAACGAAGGCGGTCGCTGCACCTGTTGGTCCGGAGATCGTTGAGGTGATTGTTTGGATATCGCCATTGGGCATGACGACGATGTGTCGCGGCGACCGAAGGTCCCTTTCCGATGCAAGTGTGAAGGAGCCTTGAGTGCCGAAGTCTGAGTCGAGCGCGCCGCTGGGAGTTAGCCGCTTCAACACTTGGTGATCAGCGCCAACGGTGTGCCATGCCGTCATCACAAGAATATTGCCGTCTGGTTGAACTGCGAGCGACGGGTGAAACGAGTTAGTGGAAATAACGTCGGCAAAGGGCAGAGTCGTTCCGTCGTTGCCAAAGTTGCGGTCACGCGTGCCGTTGGCCGTGATCTTGGAGATCGCCGGTTGCTGTAGGCCCGCGACCGTGACCTGAGTAAGAACGACAGTTCCGCCGTCGGGAGTCGACTGCAGCCGTGGAGTGTCATCTAGGACGGCATCATCTAGAGATGTACGCCAAGCCACTGGGGTGGCGGCGCTGGAGCTTGCGATCGGCAGGGTAACAAAGGAAACGGTTGCAATAACGGCGGTTGCAACCAAGGTGCGAATGCGCATGGGGAAGTGTCTTGCCTTTCGGGAAACGCTGGCAGATCATCGCAGCTCGATTCGTTGTATTGCGAATCCGTGACGTCGCTGGGTTGGGCGGTTTGGCGTGAACAAGCGATTCCGTGGTGAGCATCAGTGCTATTCGCAGGCGACCCCGTCGCCACCTCTGTTAAGCCGGGTCGAGTAACCCGGCTGCCCTTGGTGGAGAGGAGCTGCTCCTGCGCTGCGTGCGGCGAGCAATTCGGGTAGCTCGCGCTCGCCGACGACGATGTCGATTCGGATCCGGAGATTCGCCTGGGAGTCGGAGCGGTTTCGTCCCTTTCTCCGGTGACGCCGCTGGTGCTTACTGTCGCAGACGTGGTTGTTGTGGCCGTCGACGTTTCGGTCGTCGAGGTCGTGGGTTCGACGGTGGTCGTTGATGTTGTCGTAGTACTCGTTGTCGTGGCTTGCTTGACGGGTGCCCTTGATTCGTTTGCACTGGCGCTGATGAAGTTCTGCGTTGCTATGAAACACCGCAAGATGCCGATACGAACCGCAATCGCGATGGCTCGTGGACGTCCAGATCGCGGACCTGGTTTCTTGGGGGGCGATACTTCCGTCGACACTTGCTTTCCTACGATCGCAGAAGGGCGACGAATGGGGAAATTGTCGGACGACCGACTCTCTAGGAAAACAACAACAATTTTGATTGTTGGCTTTTGCTCGACGACGGAAAATGTTCAATTGGGCCAGGCATCGGGCGGAATGCCCAGTCGGCCTAATCGGCTAGCCACTCGCGGATCCGCTGGCGGAAGGCGCCTAGTTGAAATGGTTGTGTTGATTCGCGGAGTTCTTCGGGGCTCCACGCTTCAGCGAGCGTCTTCTTGATTGTCCGAGCCCAGTCTTCGGGCTTATCTGAGTCGACGCGTTCGCCGGTAGTACCTGGCTTGATGGTTTCAACGGCGCCTCCAACATTGCGACCAATGATCGGCCGACCCGAATAGTTGGCATCTAGTGGCGCAAAACCGAAGTCTTCGACCCCTGGCATTAGGGCAACTGAGTGCGAGTGCCAGATGTCGGCCAGTTCTTCATCGGAAACGCGGCCAGTAAAGGTTGTATTTGGCCCGGCCATGGCACGGAGACGAGCCTCGTCGGGTCCGGCTCCGACAATCGTCAGCGGTACTTGGGCGATTTCACAGGCTTTGATGGCGATATCGAAACGCTTGTAGGGCATCAATCGACCGACCATCAGCGCGCGGTGCTTGTTCGGCATAGGTGCGAGTTCAACCGGCAAGTGTTCGGTTTGAAACGGGCAGTAGAGCTCTCGAACGTCTTTGCCGTATGCCTTTTGACCTTGGTGGCAGCGAACTTCGAGTTCGCGCGGTAGTTGGCGTGGCGTGCCGCCGCGCGTTGGTCGGGAATGCGCAAGAGCGGAATGGCGGCCTCGACGGCGCGACGTTTCAATCCCGGGCTCAGGTATTCGTCTAGGTCGCAGATGAAGTGCGGGGGAGTGTGGCACAAGACGTAGGCGTTCGGGTGCCTGATGTGGTGCGCAAAGCCCGATGTCGTTACAAGGACCTGGTCGTACTCCGATAGGTCGAGCTTGCTGAATGCGTATCCGTAGAGCGGCGCTGCCAAGCGGAACTTTCCGTGCGGAACAACGTGTTGCAGAAACGTCGTTCGAACGTCACGCTCCTTGAACTCTGGAAATGTGAGCTGCGGGTGATACACGGACGTGTAGATGGGGCTATCGGGGTACAGGTCACTGAGAGTGCGAACTACCCGCTCTGCGCCGCCTGTTTGTGTCAGGTAGTCGTGGACTATTGCGAGCTCTGGCAACTTCAGGTTCCGCCTGTGTGATTGGTGTCGAAAAGAAGACTAACGGGGAGTGGGCGGTGTGTTGTCAGCGGCTAGGTGGTCGAAATACGCTGGCGAGGTCGCCCGACGTTTGATGGGCCGCTACCGTGCAGGCTGCTAGACCAGATTGCTGGGCTTTACCGAGGAGGGATTGCGGCGTTGGCGCGTTGGATTGTCACGGGAGTGGCAGGATTTATTGGGTTTCATACGGCACATGCATTGCGTGAGCGCGGTGTCGATGTTGTCGGGATAGACAACGTAAACGACTATTACGACCAGCTCCTTAAGCGCGAGCGGCTGGGCCTTTCGGAGGTCTTGGTGAATGTTCAACCAACACGGGCTAAGTGTTGGGCGGTGCGGATGAGGATAGCGGTGGCAATCAATGAGTTTGCAGACCGCATTGCGGTTCTGGTTCTCCTTGTAACCCGTGCATTCAGTGATTGAGATTGGATTCAGCGTAAAGAGGCTGAGCTTCCCAAGAAGGCGCCAAAACCCTCACATCCAGCAGACGCCCTCTATCCCACATGATTAGTGGACCAGGCCTTGTCAACAAGCTCGCGCAACACATCGAGATCGATGTCGCTCAGCTTGTTGACGTAAACGCAACCCTTGCCGAGCTTGTGTTTGCCCATGCGCTCGAGCAGTTCGACGTTCGACCCGTAGTAGGTCAGTCCATAAAGGGTGAGTGCGGCTTTGCGCGGTGACAACCCGACCGCGAAATACTCGTGCTGCTTACCGTCGGCCGTCTTGTACGGCATGTTCCCGAAACCGACCATGGTCGGGCCCCACATCTTGGGCTCGGTCTGGGTGACCTCGCGTATCAGTTGCGTAGCTGCAATCGCGTCGGCCTTGCGTTTCGGGTCGTCGACAGAATCAAGAAATGCGTCGACACCTGCATCGGTTGGTTTGGTCTTGCGATCGCTTGAAGTCACGCGGTTCTCCTCTGTGCTTGTGGTCTGGTGAGCGCAACCTAATGACGATCGACGATCGAGACAATGGGTCTACGCAACAAGCAACGCGCCGCAAGAATGGGACCGCCAACGCCGACCGACGCATATCGCGTTATCGACGTAAAGCCGATCGATCGCCTCCTCGAGCGCTATGTCGCTGACCATGAGAGTGGCAGTGACGAGTCTGTTCTCCAGGAAGTCCGCGGTCACCACAAGACTTACGAAGGTGAGCGACTCCTCTTCGGCAAGCTCTCGGGCCGTTACTACTGGGGCCCTCAGGTGCGCGGCAATGTCGACAAGGGCACCCGCACGAAGGACTACTTGGTGAACGTGCCGGGCCAGCTTTCCGACAAGGGTTCATCATTCGACTTGGGCGACTAAACGGCCCGCTCAGCTGCTTGGTTGCATTTCGATCACGCTCTCGCGCCACAATGGCCTGATGGTCGGCACGGCAACCAAGGTCAACGGTGAGAACAAGACCAAGCACCATCACCTTGTTCCAATGCTGTCCCGCAACCCCGATGATGAGCGTCGCGTCAC
>JBDIBA010000049.1:0-8569 GCA_039812705.1 Acidimicrobiia bacterium | reverse complement strand
ATTACCGCGGCCAAGCACAGACCCACGACAAACAAAAACCCCGCACGCCCGAAGGCTGTGCGGGGTTTTCACGCGATTTGACGCGATAAGGATTTAGGCCTTGGCGCCGGGTGAGATCTCTGCGAAGTACTCCGCGCTTGCCCAACCAAATGCAATAAGCGCATCGCCGTTCTTGGAGTCAACATCGGCAAAGAACTGCTCGTAGCTTTCGTCGTAAGACTTAGGAAGCTTGGTCGGCTCGATGTCCATTCCAGGCTGCGTTTCACCCTTGCCGGTTACGACAAACGAACGGTCATTGACCTGACCCTCGACACCGAAACGCTTGGCAAGGCGACGGCCCCAAGCGCGCTCTTCACCCGTAGCCTTGTGGTCTGGGCGAGGAACAATGTCAATCAGCTTCTCGAACGCCGAGTAACCGGTTGGCGCAAGCAGACGCGTACCAACAAGAACGTCTTCGTCAGGGAAAGCCAAAACAGCCTTCTTGTACTGCTCGAGAATCATGTTCTTGAGAACGGTGTCGCGCTTGGCCGTGCGCTTTACGGAGAACAGACCCCAAAGCAGCGACGGGGTGCCGCCAATGCGCTCAAGAGTGAAGAACGTGAAGCCCTGCAACTTGTCGTTCTCACGAGCCTGGTTGACCAAAACCCAATCTTCGCGAATCTTTGACAAGAAGCCAACGTCATAACCAGCAGGACCTTCGACACAGATGTCTGCCATCTCGGCGATTTCCGCATCGGTTAGTGCTGTGGTGTCTTTCGTTTCGTAAGTAAAGGCCATATGCGCCGGAAACTCCCTCGGGGGCTAGCTGGTCGGGAGACATTCTATTAGAAAAGAGGGGAACTTCCGCCACTCGGCCGAAATTATTTGTAATATCCCGCCTCCTTGTCACGGAGGGTGACCGCATAAGCCTTCTACCAGGGGTTTAGGAAACCATGCAATCGGGGCCCAGCAACACTCTCAGCTCGCCCAAAAGACCCTTGGTTGTATCGACATTGAAGTCATCCGAAAGACGAATGGTCTTGTCATCGACGTTCAATAAGACCGAGGAATCGCCGGGGTGCTCGCTCATCAGCTTCTTGAGGGAATTGATCATGGACTCCGTCAAACGCCCAACAGGAATGGACAAACGCAACGGCGGACCGCCATCAAGCACAAGTTCCGGACGGCGCACTTCCATAACAACGAGTTTCATTTGGTCGTCGCGATTATCAAGACGGCCCTTCACACAAACAACGGCATCGTCTGCCAACAACGAACCCCACTCGGTCATCACGCGAGGAAACACCCAGCATTCAATGTTCATCTGCAGGTCTTCCAACACAAAGGTCGCCATCAGGTCGCCGCGTCTCGTGTAACGCCGATTGAGGCCCGTGATGACACCGCCGACTACACGGACATCGCCCTCTTTGCCCATTTCACGCAGTTCGTTAATGGTGCACTCAGTGTGCTTGCGTAATGCGTTTTCGGCGCCCATCAATGGGTGATCGCTCACATAGAGGCCGAGCATTTCCTTCTCGTTTGCAAGACGCTCGGTCTTGCCATATTCGGTGTCTGGAATGGGAAGTCGCGAGTCATCCAACTGCGATGAGCTTTCGGCCGCTTCCATCTCTCCGAAAAGCGACATGACACCAAGTTCGGCTTCACGCCTGCGCGCAAGAATTGCATCGACAATGCGCTCGTAAGTGTTCATTAAACCAAGACGCGAATGACCCATGGCATCGAAACCACCCGCCTTCACCAGTGACTCAATGCTTCGCTTGTTCAAGACAGCCGGATCAACGCGCTGACAGAAGTCATAAAAGTCCGCAAAAGGGCCGTTCTTGTCGCGCTCGTCAACAATCTTGGAAACCAAGTTCTCGCCAACGTTACGGACTGCCGACAAGCCAAACGGAATGCGGCCAATCACTTTGTCGGCCGCGGCCTTGGTGCGAACATCGACGACAACACCTTCACCGTTGTCGTCGACTTCGTTCTCCAAGACCTCGGGAGCAAGCGGTGGCAACGACGCAAAGTCGGACTCTGCAACATTGACGTCTGGCACAAGAACCTCGATGCCAAGCGCACGACACTCAGCCAAATAAATGGCGGTCTTGTCCTTGTCGTCTTTGACACTCGTCAACAACGCAGCCATGTATTGCGTTGGGAAGTTCGCCTTGAGGTAGGCCGTCTGATACGAGACGAACCCATAACCAACGCTGTGAGACTTGTTGAACGCGTAGTCGGCAAACGGTTCGATCATGTCGAACAGTGCTGTGCCTAACTCGTGGCCATAGCCAGTGTTTACGGCACCTTCAACAAACTTTTCGCGCTGCTGTGCCATGACTTCGCGAATCTTCTTGCCCGCGGCCTTGCGCAAGTTGTCTGCTTCTTCAAGAGAGAAACCTGCAAACTTTTGCGCCAAACGCATCATTTCTTCTTGGTAAATGCACAACCCGTACGTGTCGCCGAGGACCTCGTCCATGTCGGGGTGCAAATACTCAATCTGCTTACGCCCGTTCTTGCGGTCTGCGTAGTCCATGTGCATGTTTGCAGCCATTGGACCTGGGCGATAGAGCGCCACCAAAGCGGCAATGTCTTCAAAAGCAGTCGGCGCCAACGCGCGCATCAACGCGCGCATTTGCGTGCCTTCTAGCTGGAAAACGCCAATCGAGTCTCCCCTGCGCAACATCTCTAGGGTCTTCTCGTCATCGAGGGGAACGTTGTCGATGTCGAAACGTGTTGTTTCAGCGTCGCTACTGAGTTCCGAATGTTGCGACTTTTCAATGAGGTCTAAACAACGCTCGATAACACTGAGGTTGCGCAGACCCAAAAAGTCCATCTTCAGCAAGCCAAGGCTCTCGACACCGTGCATCTCGTACTGCGTAACCGTCGGTGCGTCGTTCGGGTCTGAGTTGGGAGCGGGCTTACGCTGAATCGGAACGTATTCGGTCAGCGGCTCGTTGGTAATCACCACTGCAGCTGCGTGAATGCCATCTTGTCTGCGCAGACCTTCCAGGCCGCGCGCAACATCGATTACCTGTTTCGCTTCGGAGTCTGCGTTGTAAAGCTCGCGCAACTCTGTTGCCATCTTGAAGCCGTCTTCGTACTTCGGGTGTTCTTCGAGACACGCATAAAGCGGAGTGTCTCTACCCATCACCAATGGAGGCATCAGCTTGGCAATCTTGTCGCCCACTACATACGGCATGCCCAGCACGCGCGCGGCATCGCGAACCGCAGCGCGAGCCTTGATGGTTGAAAACGTCACGATTTGTGCGACGTGGTCAGACCCGTACTTGCGGGCCGCGTAACGAATCATCTCGCCGCGGTAACGCTCGTCGAAGTCCATATCGATATCGGGCATTTGCTTGCGACCCGGGTTCAAGAACCGCTCAAACAGCAAGTCGTAACGAATTGGGTCTAGGTCAACAATGCCCAAGCAGTACGCAACACAACAACCGGCGGCCGAACCACGACCCGGACCCACGCGAATGTTGGCTTCTTCTTTGGCAAAACGAATGAGGTCCCAAACCACCAAGAAGTAGTCGCTGAAGCCCATCTCTTTAATGACGCCAAGTTCGTAATCAAGACGTTCGACAACTTCGCGTGGCAACTCGCCGTTCTGCAAGTCGTAACGAACGTAAGCGCGCTCGTAAGTGAGGTGTCGCAAGAACTCGTCGGCGTCGGCAAAACGTTCTGGCCGAGGGAACTCCGGCAACTTGGGCTTGCCGAACTCAATCTCGACTTTCGCACGTTCGCAAATCCACAAAGTGTTGTCGCACGCTTCTGGATAATCCCTAAATAGCTGACGCATCTCTGCAGCCGTCTTTAGGTAGTGCTCTTCACCGTCGAACTTGAAACGCTCGGTTTCGCTAAGCAACGCACCTGTCTGCACACACAACAACGCGTCATGCGAAAGTGCGTCTTCACGACCCGTGTAGTGGCTGTCGTTTGTTGCCACAAGTGGAGCGTTGATCTTGCGCGCCAAGTCAACAAGAAGCGGGTTGGTTTCCTTTTGCTCCTTCAGACCGTGGTCTTGAATCTCGATGAACAAGTTGTCGCGACCGAAAATCTCTTGCAGACGCCTTGCCTTTTCTTCGGCGCCCTTTGTGTCGTTGCGCATCAAGTCTTGGAGGACGACTCCACCAAGGCAGCCAGTGGTTGCAATCAAGCCCTCGTGATACTTGTCAAGCATCTCCCAGTCGACGCGGGGCTTTTTCCAGTAGCCGTCCAGGTATGCGTCTGACGAAAGCTTGATGAGGTTCTTGTAACCCTGGTTCGTCTCTGCATAAGCAAGCATGTGGTAGTAGGGCTTGCGTCCGCGTTCATCGGAACCACCGTTGTCGTCGAGCTTGCCGCGCGTCGCCGGACGCTCGTCGCGAGACTCGTACGCCATGTACAGCTCTTCGCCGATGATCGGGTTGATGCCGGCTTTCTGGCACTCCGAATAGATGTCTAGAACGCCGTACATGTTGCCGTGATCGGTGATGGCAACACCGGGCTGGCCATCTTGGGCAGCCTTAGCAACGACATCTTTGATTCGCGCAGCACCGTCGAGCATTGAGTACTCGGTGTGGACATGCAGGTGAACGAAACTGTCTTTTTCGCCCACCTACAAACCTCCCAACGCGAGCCAATTAACTACACAAGAGTAGTTCTCGCGCACTGCCACCCGCAGTTGTTGAAACAAACTACAAGTACGTGCCGGGACGGTCGTCGCCCTCTGATTCCCCGCCCTGACCGGGTCCTCCTGCACGCTGAGGAAGGCCGCGCCTGCTCATTTGTTCAAGCTGACCGCGCGCCGCTACCTGCTGAGCAAAGAGGGTTGCCTGGATTCCGTGAAAAAGCCCTTCAAGCCACCCCACCAACTGCGCTTGAGCAATACGTAATTCGGCCTCGCTTGGAACAGAGTCATCGGCAAATGGCGAGACCAAACGGTCGAGCTCTTCACGCAAGTCTGGGCTGATGCCTTCGGCAAGTTCTTTCACTGAAGTCTCATAGATCTCACGCAAGCGCGAACGGCTGCGCTCGTCGAGGGGTGCTTCGCGAACCTCTTCAAGCAACTGCTTGATCATTGTCCCAATTCGCATCACCTTGCCGGGCGATTCCACGGCTTCGTGCGATTCGCCTTCTTCGGTTTCGGGGACTTCGGGAACCTTGGGAGTTTCGGCCACCTCGGCGCGTTCGGCGTGTTCTTCTTGGTCTTTCAAAACCTCAACTCCTCGTTGCGCGCATGAACGTGACTGCGCTGTCGTTTGCCCCAAAGAGGCTAGCGGCACCCGTTGGACTACTTGATTGAGTAGCGCTATTTGATGAGCGCCATTAGCGGCACCATCATCTCGGCAGACGTCAATGAGCCGTGGCGGCAAATCAATGTGTCGCCATGATGATCATTTGGCGCGACATAGCCAGTGTCGGCAAACGGTGCAATCACGATGTCGCCCAAACGGTCTACGTAACGGTCATCGATTGTTGGACCGAACCATTGCTCGTCAAGGACTTGTGCGCGCGTGCGAACCCATGCTTCGTGGCCGTAACGCTGTTCAACAAGCTTTGCGATCTCGTCGTGGTCCTGCCCACCGTGAAGGTGCAGCCAACGCATGCGCGCTTCGCCGGAAAAGTTCCAACAACGCTGCGCGATCTCTTGGTCGAGATCTTGCAACTTGTCGCCCACTTCCACTTGACCATGATCGGCGGTCACAACAAGTGCAACACCTTCAGGAAGGCCGGCCATTGTGTCTCTAATCAGTCGATCAACCGTGTAGAGCTCGGCTTCGTAGTGTTCTTGCAAACCGTTGTAGTGCGCGACCCTGTCGAGACCGTCGTAGTACGCGTAAATGAACTGATCACCTGCGCGAGCCCGACGCCAAATCTCGACCGGAACAGACGACAACGCGCTGTAGCCAACAATGTTGGCGCCTTGCATCATTGCGTTTGTAAAACCGGTTCCGATGAACTCTTTGCGCAAAATTGCCGGCACAGGGTTTGCTGCGAATGCCGGTTGGGTTTGGAACTTGCCGGGATCAACGGTGTCTCGTGCGTCATGACCGTCTTTTTCCCAACGCAGTGCATTCAAGATGCCGTCCATGTCCCACATGCGGTAGCCCACCATGCCGTGGACGCCCGGGGCACGCCCGGTCACAATGGAGGTCAATACCGTCGAGGTGGTCGTTGGGCAGACCGACGTGATTGGACCGCCGACACCCGAATAGAGAGTTGGGGCAAGTTGCTGGCGCTGCTCAAGCTGGTCCCAACCAAGCCCGTCAATTACCAGCAGGACAACTTGTTTGGCTTGGCGCACGGGCTCGGGCAGCCAATCGGCGCCCGGGAATCCAACCATCTTCTTGACAATTTCAGGAACCAGGTTCGCTACGCAGGCGCCCTTGTAATCGGGAAGTACCGGTTCGAAATCACTAGCCATAGCCATCGAACTTATCCGGCCAGAGACCATCTGTGACGTTTCAGGCCCGATAACCAGCCAGTTGTTGCAGCTGAAGGCCGCAAATCAGCGCTGAGGCCCCTCGGGAAGCTCCTTGAGTCCCAGGCCCAGCTTGGCCAACACGGTCGACAGCTCGTCGGGCAAAGGAGCATCGAACTGGATGTAATCGCCCGAGGTCGGATGGATGAACCCCAGGCGATAGGCGTGCAGGAAGGGCCGTGTGAGGCCGAGCGAATTGGCACCGCTGCCACCGGCCTTCATTCCCGTCTGACGGCGCCCGCCATAGCGCGAATCGCCCACAACAGGATTACCCAGCGCCCGCATGTGAACGCGGATCTGGTGCGTCCTGCCCGTCTCGAGTCCGAGGGCCAACAACGAAACCTCGGGCAATTCGGCAGTTGCCACCAGGCGATAGAGGGTCTTGGCTGGTCGGCCGCCTTGGGTGACTGCCATGGCCGTGCGGTCGCGGCTGGATCGACCCACAGGCGCGTCTACAACACCAGCCTCGTACTTCGGAGCGCCCCACACCAAGGCCAGGTAATTGCGGGTGACCTCGTGACGCGAGAGCGCATCGACGAGTTTTTCGTGGGCCGAGCGGGTCCTTGCGACAACCATCAGACCAGACGTCGTCGAATCAAGACGGTGCACAATGCCGGGTCGGTCTGGGTCATTGCCGGGAACGCGTTCCATCAATTCCGGAAAGCGCGCAATCAAACCGTTTGCAAGCGTGGAACCATGCGTTCCGTTCCCTGGGTGCACGGTAAGGCCGGCGGGCTTGTTGATGACAATCACGTCGTCATCAACGTGTTTGATTTCGAAGTCGACTTCGTCATCGGGCTTTAAGGACTCACGCTTTGGCTGCGGCAACTCCAGTTCAATGCTCGCGTCGACATCGACTTTCTGACTGGACTTCTTTGCGGGCTCGCCGTCAATAACAACCTTGCCGTCGTCGATCATGACTCCAACGATTGACCTAGGCAGTTCGGTCAACATGGCCACTGCCCTGTCAACGCGTTCTCCGTCAAGCGAACTGGGTACTACGAATTTCACTTGTCGAGCCTTCCAACCGGGACGTCTTGTTCGTCGTCATTGATGCTGCCGTCGTTCTTGCGCGCTCCGGCAAACGCGAGCGAAAAGGCGCCCACAACCACCGCAACATCAGCAATGTTGAACACCGGCCAGCGCCAAATGTCGATGAAGTCAACCACCGAGCCGCCGTGATTGCGAAACAACCTGTCTGCCAGGTTTCCCGCGGCCCCGCCAAGCACGAGCCCGCAGGCAGCCAAGGACCATGGACCAAGTTGTGTGCGCGTCTTGATCAAGACAACTACGACTGCGCAAATGGCAAGGATGACCAGCAACGGCGCAATGCCGCTGGCCATGCCAAATGCAACACCGTCATTAAAGACCAAGGTGAAGTTGAACGGACCAATCAGATGGAAAGGGCCATCGCTCAAGGCAATGAGCGCGAGCGTTTTGGTTGCCTGGTCGACGCAGACAACAAGTGCCGCCACCAACAACACAAATATCGACAAACGCGCCTTCATCCGACCATTCTTAGCCGGACATGGGCCTTATCGGCGTGTCAGACCACCATTGGCGTATTCAACAGACAGGGTTGCCCACGGAATGGCTTCCAGGCGTGCCTCTGAAATTGGCTTGCCAGACTTTTCGCAAAGGCCGTAAACACCGCGTTCAAGCTTGCCGAGCGCGCGGTCAATGTCGTCAAGGGTTTGGTGAGCCTGGGTGATCAAGCGCAAGTTGTACTCGCGGTCAACGTTTGAGGAAGCGCCCTCACCGGACTCTTCGTCGAACTGAGTGTCACCGGGTTCTGCTTCTTCGGCCATCTGCTCGGCCTCCTCTTGAAGAGCTTCGATTCGTGCGACATAAAGCTCGCGTTCGCGAAGCAGCGCGTTCTTTTGTTGCTTGAGGAACGAATCGCTAAAGAGGTCTTTGGTGCTCACGGATTCCAGGTCCACCTTCTCGCCTGCCCCAGTGGCATGGCCTGGAATGGTTTTCGGCATCAGGGCGTCACTCTTGAGAGATTTTGTTCCCGTGGCGGCTTCTTGGCCAGACGTTGTCGACTTTGTTGACGCTGTCTTCTTGGCGGACTTGCTTGCGTCATTCTTGCTTGCGTCATTCTTGCTTGCGTCA
>JBDIBA010000048.1:0-9763 GCA_039812705.1 Acidimicrobiia bacterium | reverse complement strand
ATTGCGAACAGGGTGTAGATGCGACGGGCTTCGGTGGACCAACGCACAGCCGAGCGGGGTTAGGTGCGCGTCCTCGCTTGTCTTGTCGTCGCTTGTTTTGTCCTCGCTTGTTTTGTCCTCGAGGATCGCCCATCCATAATGCGGGCCCGTTCGCTGGTTTGGGTGGCTGACAAGGTGCATCCAGTCTTCGACGCAGTTTTGTTGGCCTTTGTCGACATTGCGAGCCAGTCGAGCGAGAAAGTCTGCTGTTATCTCAACTCTCTCGATGACCATTCGGTGAGCTTATTTCCCCGCCAAGGCTTTTCGGAGATGCGAATTGCTGATGCCGTCGACAACACGGTGGGCTGTGTCTGCCAAGCTGGCTGAATGGGCAAGCCGCGGAGTCCGAAGGGTCGGACAAAACTCACATTTGAGCGCCTTACAGCGATGTTTCCAGGCAATGCCCAAGAACTGTGCGAGTTGGATTTCGCAACGCCCTTTCAGTTGTTGGTGGCGACGATTCTTTCCGCGCAGACCACCGATGTTCGCGTCAACGCGACCACGCCCGCACTCTTCGCGCGGTTTCCCGATGCGCCAAGTTTGGCAGCGGCAGACCCTGGCGTTGTTGAAGACCTAATAAAGCCAACCGGTTTTTACCGAAACAAGACAAAGTCGATCATTGCAATGTCATCCGATGTCGTTACGCGTTTCAACGGTGATGTGCCGCACAAGATGGCGGACCTTGTCACGCTGCACGGCGTTGGTCGCAAGACCGCCAACGTGGTGCGCAGTGTTGCAATGAACGAACCGGGTTTTGCGGTTGACACTCATGTCATGCGCTTGACGCAACGACTGGGCTTGACTACTCAAAGCGAGCCCGTGCCCATTGAGGCCGATGTGACCAGGTATCTGCCAGCGCGAGATTGGGGTGCATTTAGTTTGCGGTTGATTCTGCACGGTCGACGGACTTGCGTAGCGCGCAAGCCAAAGTGCGGCGAGTGCGATTTGGCAGACTTTTGCCCGTCGGCCGGCGTGTAATCGGCGAAGCGAACGCCGACTGACCTGTCGCGAGCTGGTCTGTCGCGAGCTGGTCTCGCTGGTTGAGCTTCTAAGACAGATTGCCTTTATTGACGGCTCGAACGAGTCGTCGCGTTCCTGCGCTTAGAGCTCGTTCAACTTCAAACAGTTCATGGGCAAGGTCGTTGCGGCCTTCATCAGAGCACTGTTCTGCAATGTCGCTCAGCTGCTGCACTAATGACTCCAGTGCGGAACCCAAAGATGACAGTTCGCTTCGTGGATCACTCATTGGCCATGTCCTGTTTTTGAGTTTGCGGTGTCGACGACGAAGTTCTGGATTGCACTGACAGCGTCTTCAACGCGGCCAACGAGGAAATGCGTCGCGCCCTTCAACACGACTGTTGTTGTGTTGTTCCAATTGTTTGTGATGTCGAGTGCATCTTGTGCAGCGCGAATCTCGTCGCGTTCTGCAAGCACCAAGAGTTTGGGCCGCGGGTCATCGGCGACCGATTGAAAGCGCGGAATCTTTTCGTCGCGCAGTCCGGGGGCACAGCCGCACCACGCATCAACTCGTTCGTCGACGGTAGAGAATGCCGTGTCTGCGCCAAAAGAACTGCCGACGAGGATCAGCGGAATGCCCTCAAGGATGTCGTGCATTGTTTTGATTCCTGCGAGTGCGTCCAAGACCTCTCCGACGCCGTCTTCGAAAGAGCCCTGCGAGTTACCGACGCCGCGGAAATTGAGGCGGAGAACCGCGATGTTGTTCGCCGGGAAAGTCCGCATGATCTCTGAAGGGATAATTGCGTGCATCGAACCGTTATGTCTCGGGTGGGGGTGGAGTACCACTACGACTGCTTTTGGTTCATCAGGAACGCAAAGCTCGGCTTCGAGATCTAAATGGTCTTCGGTAGTCAGCGTGACGGGCTCTCTGAGCACGGAGATCGACGCTACTTTCTGGTGATGGCCAATCGCGACAATCTCCTGTGGAAGCCAGATGCAGCGGTGCTGGTCGAGCCGATCCAGCGCGCCTTCATTGAGGTCGTTGGACCCGATGCCTTAACGTTTTTGCAGGGCCAGTTGAGCCAAGACGTCTCGACTCTTGCGATTGGTGCGAACAGTTGGGCTTTCTTGTTGCAGCCGCACGGAAAAGTCGATGCTCTTGTTCGCGTCACGCGACGAGGTGATGACGCCTTTGTGATCGATGTTGATTCCGGTTACGGCGAGCCTGTTGAGGGTCGCTTACGAAAGTTCATGCTGCGGACGAAAGCTGAAATGCACGTCCGCGATTGGGCGGCTGTGGCGATTCGCGGAACCGATGCCGATGCCGTGCAGTCCACGTCAAAACAGATCGCGGCTGATGACGGTTCCGGCTTTGTTTGCGACGCGCTATGGCCTGCGGTTTCGGGTGTTGATGTCGTTGGTGAGGGTGTTCACGTTCCCGATTCCGTGCCGCGGCTGGGCGCTGACGAGTATCAAGCGTTGCGCATTGCCTGTGGCATTCCGGCAATGGGGTCTGAGTTGGACGAGAAGACCATTCCAAACGAGGTGGGCTTCAATGACATCGCGGTCAGCTTCAACAAGGGTTGCTATGTAGGCCAGGAATTGGTCGCTCGAATTGATTCACGCGGAAACAATGTGCCACGCCGACTGGTCGGACTGATCTTCGATGAGATGGAACTTCCTGCACCTGCATCTGTGCTGGTCAACACAGATGCCTCCGTGAAGGCCAAGCCCTATGGCGTGGTCACCTCGGTTGCCAGGTCTGAAATTCTTGGCTGCGGTGTTGGTCTTGCCTGGTTGAGGCGCGAGACCGAGGGCGCAAGAGAGGCTCATGTAGAGTCACCCGCGGGCGTTACGGATACCTGCGGCTTGGTCCGCATTGTCCAGTTGCCAATAGTGGAGACTCTCATCTGATGAACAACGGACAAGTCGGCACAACTCGAACCAAGGCTGCGCGGCTGTTTCGCTGGGCGCCGTTCTTGGCAATTGCGTCTGCGGGACTGATCCTCAGCGCGTGCGCCTCGTCTGTTGCGCCGCTGCCAAGTCCGCCAAAGGTTTCGGTTCTTCCGACCAGCTCGTCGGTGCCTGACTATTCGGGAATCACGCTCCAAGACGTGCCCGGCACGACAATCGTCGATCGCAACCCAGCTGTGCAGGGTGGCACGGCAAGCATTTCTGGGATCATCAAGGTCGGTGGTGCCCCGGCTGGCGGTGCGGTCATTCATCTGGAGCGATTCGTCGACAACAAATCTCAAAGCCTCGATGTGCGAGCCGGCGAAGACGGGCGTTACCGTGCGGCGGGCATTCAGGGCGGCCGCTATCGGGTGCGTGCGTTCCGCGCGCCAGACGCATTTAGCCAACAGGCCGAAGTCTTCTTCCTTGGTGGCAACGACAATCGCAACCTCGATCTGAACCTCACCTCTACCGGCGGACGTACGGCAGTTAACTGGGGAATTGCGCCGAACCCGCCAATTCTCGGGCGTTCTGCAAACGTGGTTGTTTCCATCTCGCAGTCTTCGGTGGGTACTGACGGCGTGGCGCGAAACTCTGGCGTGTCCAACGTCGTGCTGCGACTCGACAGCGATGGCGGACGCCCAATTACGTCTTCAAATGTCGCGGTCACCGACGGCTCTGGCCGTGCGACATGGCAAGTACGTTGCGACTCGCAAGACAACCAAGGTTTGACCCTTACGTTTGCCGATGGACGCACCCAGCGCCTCGATGTTGCGGGTTGTCAAAACCCTCCGACGACCACGTCGTCATCGTCAACAAGCGCAGCCCCCGGCGAAGAAGCTGACGAGTAACCACCCGAGCCGATGCCTGCGTATCTTGAGGCAATAATCCGCGCTCACCGCGCGGCCGACGCGGCAATTGGGCCAGCCGACCAGGTCATCGACCGTGCGCTGCAGTGCGAAGGCGGTCCGCGCAACTTTCGCCAAGCGTTGTCCGGCAAAGGCCTCAGTCTGATTGCCGAGGTGAAGCGTCGCTCGCCTTCAGAAGGTGCGCTGAACCAAGGCCTCGACCCCGTTTCTCTTGCCACCAGTTACGTCGAAGGTGGGGCGGACTGCATTTCTGTCCTTACCGACGAGGAGTTCTTCGGTGGATCGGCGGCGGACCTTGCCGCGGTTCGCGCAGCCATTGCGGCGCCCATATTGCGCAAAGACTTTGCTGTCAGCTTGCGCGATGTCGCCGAGACTCGCCTGATGGGCGCAGACGCCGTGCTGTTGATTGTTGCTGCGCTAAGCGATGAAGAGCTGGCCTCCATGCATGCGCTTGCGCTGCGTCTCGGGCTGGCTGCCTTGGTTGAGGTTCATGATGTCGACGAGCTCGCTCGCGCAAGGTCAATCGACGGCGTTGCGTTGATTGGTGTGAACCAGCGCAACTTGAAGACATTTGAGATGACCGACGCGGCAAGTCGTTTGCGCAAACTCATCCCCAGCCACGTAATAAGCGTTTGCGAGTCCGGAATCGCTACCGCCGAAGACGCGCGTCAGATGCACAACCTGGGCTACGACGGTGTCCTTGTTGGGTCCAGCTTGGTTAGATCCGGGAACCCCGCCGAGATGTGTCGTGCGATTAAGGGCAGCTGAGTGTTTGTAAAGATCTGCGGCACAACCAGTCTCGACGACGCTTGTCTTGCCATTGACTGCGGTGCTGATGCTGTTGGCTTTGTGATGGCCGCATCTAAGCGACACATTGAACCGGCAGAGGTTGCGGCCATTGTGCGTGGCTTGTCGACGCGCCAGACAGGCGGCCGGGACCGTGAGGTCGAAACGGTTGCCGTCATGGATGCCAGTGAACACGAAGGCGCCGAAACGATTGTCTCCGCAGTCCGGCAGAGCCAGGCGGGTGTATTGCAGTTGCACCGACCAACCGAGACGATCCTTGCGGACTGCGTGAAGGCTCTTGGCGAAACCCACGAAGTGATCCCGGCCTTTTCAGAACTTCCGGGTTATGACATGGCGCCATACGCAACAGGTGGACGCGTCCTTGTTGACGGACCACGCCCGGGTTCAGGACAGTCGTTTGACTGGAATGCACTTGACGCGTCGCGTCTCAGCGGCTTGCGGTTAATCATCGCCGGCGGACTGAACGCGTCCAATGTTGCTGACGCAATACGAACTACCCGTTGCTACGGAGTCGATGTGGTTAGCGGTGTCGAAGGCGTCGTTGCGGGACGCAAAGACCCAGCCAGGTTGCGAGCTTTCATTGAAGAGGCCCGCAACGCCTAGCTGTTTTGCTTTGCGCGCTTGGTGGCGCGAGCACGTTCATTCTGGTTGAGGATGATCTTGCGGATGCGAATGGAGTCCGGAGTCACTTCCACACACTCGTCCGCTGCCGCGAATTCAAGTGCTTGTTCAAGGCCCATCAAACGCGGGGGAACAAGCTTGACCGTGTCGTCAGCCGCTGACGCACGCATGTTTGTCAGTTTCTTTTCCTTTGTTGGGTTGACGTCCATGTCGTCTGCGCGAGCATTTTCGCCAACGATCATTCCTTCATAAACCTCAACACCTGGACCAACAAACAATGCGCCGCGGTCGCTCAATGAGTAGAGCGAATATGCAGTGGTGTTGCCCGTGCGGTCGGCAACAAGGCTGCCGTTTGCGCGCGTCTTGATTTCGCCTTGCCACGGTTCGTGCCCGGCGCTGATTGCATTCATGATTCCTGTGCCGCGAGTCTCGGTGAGGAACTCTGTGCGGAAACCAATCAAACCTCGTGAAGGGACAACGTGGTCAATGCGAACCCAACCGGTTCCGTGGTTGACCATTTGTTCCATGCGGCCCTTGCGAAGCGCGAGCATCTGGGTGACAACGCCGACGTAAGCCTCGGGGACGTCAATGGTCACGCGGTCCATTGGCTCGTGAACTTTGCCGTCAATCTCGCGCGTGACAACGCGCGGGCGGCCAACCGTCAACTCGAAGCCTTCGCGTCGCATCATTTCGACAAGCACCGACAGCTGCAGTTCGCCGCGGCCTTGCACTTCCCAGGCGTCGGGTTTTTCTGTTGCCTGAACGCGCAAGCTGACGTTACCAATGAGCTCTTGGTCGAGGCGCGTTTTAACAAGACGGGCCGTCATTTTGGAGCCTTCGCGTCCAGCCATTGGTGACGTGTTGATACCAATGGTCATCGAGAGGCTTGGTTCGTCGACGTGCAGTACTGGCAGCGGGCGCGGGTCGTCTGGGTCGGCAAGCGTTTCGCCAATGGTGACTTCGGGAAGGCCCGCCACGGCAATGATGTCGCCGGGGCCGGCAAAGTCGGCGTCGGTGCGTTCCAAGCCTTCGGTGACGTAAAGCTCGGTTAGTTTCGCGCGCTCGATCGTGCCGTCGCGTTTGCACCAAGCAACGTTTTGCGCGCGCTTGATCTCGCCTTGGTGAATGCGACACAGCGCAAGGCGACCAACGTATGGCGACGAATCGAGGTTTGTGACGAGCGCCTGGAACGGGTGACCCTCTTCGTAGGTCGGCGCGGGGATGTAGTTGAGAATCAGTTCGAAGAGTGGAACCAAGTCTTTGCCCGGCTCGTTGAGGTCTGTTGTTGCAGTGCCGTCGCGGCCAACTGTGTAAAGAATTGGGAACTCGATCTGGTTGTCGTTGGCTTCGAGGTCGATAAACAGTTCATAAACCTCGTCAACGACTTCCTTTGGTCGAGCGTCGGGACGGTCAATCTTGTTGATGATCAGACCAACGGGAAGTCCTGCAGAGAGCGCCTTGCGCAGAACAAAGCGGGTTTGGGGGAGCGGCCCTTCACTTGCATCGACAAGCAACAAAACGCCGTCGACCATTGAAAGACCACGCTCAACCTCGCCACCAAAGTCGGCGTGGCCTGGGGTGTCAATGATGTTGATCTTGGTGTCGCCGTAACGAACGCTGGTGTTCTTGGCGAGAATGGTGATGCCCTTCTCGCGTTCCAAATCGTTGGAGTCCATCACGCGCTCTGCGACTTGCTCGTTTTCTCTGAACAAACCGGACTGCCACAACATGGCATCGACCAGGGTGGTTTTTCCGTGGTCGACGTGGGCGACTATTGCGACGTTTCTGATGTCATTACGCGTTGGCACGCATACAGGCTAGTTGGTGATTGGCCTGCACTTGGGCGGGTGCAAGCGAAATGCGGGCTGGTTAGGGCAGCGTTGGCGCGAAGTCGCGGCCGATTCCGCCGTTGTGTGCGCTGCAAGTTCGCACTGCGCCACTGTTGCGAGCGGTCACCATCTCGGGGGAGCGGGACAAGTCGTGGGCCAGTGGATAGACGGTGCTGCCGTTGACCTGGATAGCGGCGATGTTTCCTTGAGCGATGCTGCTCTTCATTGTTTTGATGACCTGTTTGTGGGCTGCTGGCCTGGTGGTTACTGCAAGTGTTGCGTTCTCACCGATTTGGTAGCGAGCAGTGGAACCTTGTTCGGGAAGGTCTGGCGTCGAGGCGTTGCCCGTTAGTGCGGAGATTGCCCCGGGAAGGCCGACAGACTTGGGGTCATCGGCGGCGACATCCACATGGATTACCTCGGGCGTGTCTCCGCGCAGCAGATCGCGAGCGGTTCGCGGCGCTAGTGCCGCCCTCACCTTGTATTGGGCAAGCGTGCGCATTACTCGGCACAAGCTTGGGTTGTTGTCAAAATCGATGTGTGCGTTTGTTGGTGTCAGTTGGGCTTCTGAGTATTCACGGGAGCGTGTTGGCGACCCGAGAAGGATTTCGTCTCGCCGTGCGATCCTGTTTCCGTGGAGGTCGACGTAAGTGGCGGGCGTGCCGGCGCGGCCTTCGGGCTCGACCACGCGAACTGCTTGTCGAGACTGGCGCATGTGCGACTCGACCATGTCGTCGAGAGTGCACATCAAGTTGAAGTAGAAGGCATTGTCCTCGCCGCCAATGGTTTCGGACCAGTTGGCATTAAAGACACCGTCGATTTGAGGGAAAGACCTTCGGAACTCGGCCATCTTGAGGCGCTTCATGCGGTGAGCAGGGTTGTGGGCTTCCGCGGGACAGACGATGTACGCCCTGCCGTGCTTTCCGTCTTCGTTCTTTGCGATTGCTTGAGTGAACATCGAGCCGTCGGTTGCTCCATCGCCGATAGCAATCTGATGCTCTTTCAAAACGGCTCCGCGAAGCACGTCTTGTGCAAGGTATTCGCGCTTGTCTGCAGCAGCGAAACTTCTTGAAACACCAGAGATCTCTCCGTTGCGGTGGCGAAAACGCTGCCCGGTGATGTCGGCGACCAAGGGATTGTCACCTTGCATCAGATCGCCGAAGACCGTTCCAACAGTTGCTTCGCGCAATCCCGCCGAGAGGATGACGAAGTCCACCGTCATTTGGCCTTCGGACTGGGCTTCAACGAGGTGACGCGCGTCTTCCATAAACTCGATAACGCCAGGAAACAGGCGAATCTTTTTACCGACAGCGCGCAGAACGTCGTCGTTGAGGCCCTTTAGCCAGCCATCGCGAACGAGGTCGATCATGACGGAGTTGCAGACATCGGGCCCCGATGGGTCTCCACCGAGCATGGCCTCTTCGCGCTGGGCTTGAACGAAAAGGTCATTGAGTCGAGTGAGGTCAAGTCGGCTGCGCTGCTGCGTGTCGGGGTCGATTTCGGCTGGGAAGTAGTTAAGCTCGGGGATCGGGTAGCAAAGCAGCTTGTACGCAATGAGGTCTGTGGCTAGAGTCCCGTCGAAGTCCAAGTAAAAACGAATGCGAGCCGGACCGCGATTAGACGGGTTTGACACTGGTTGAACCTTTCGAGGGATGCTTGGGTCGCGTGGGCGACGCTTGGATCAAGAACGACTGCGTGAACGCAGGGGAACGCGCATGTGAGCCTAGTTGGCGATTCGCCCGATTTGCCCACGTTGGACGCCTGTTTGTCACACGGGCCCGCTAGCTTCATTGGGACTTGTAGATCCGCCTCTTTTGCTGTCTTGGTTTGCTGGCGGGTTGGTTTAAGAAGACGACTAGCAGGAGGAGACCGAGATGTCTGAAAAGCGCCTTCAGGTTGGCGATGTTGCGCCAGATTTCAAGCTGGAAGACCAGGGAAGATCGGTGGTGACGCTGGCCGATCAGCGCGGTCACAAGACGCTTGTTTATTTCTATCCAAAGGCAAACACGCCAGGCTGCACCACTCAGGCGTGTGCGCTTCGCGATGCCAAGGTGGAACTGGGTACGACTGCGGTCTTTGGGGTCAGCCCAGACAAGCCAGACGCGCAACAAAAGTTCGATTCAAAGTTTGGCCTTGGTTTTCCGTTGCTGGCTGACGAAGATCATGCCGTTGCCGAGGCTTATGGCGTGTGGGGCGAGCGTTCTCTGTACGGCAAGAAGTTCATGGGCATCAATCGCAGCGCGTTCCTCATTGATGAAGACGGCAAGGTTGAGCAGGCCTGGTACAAGATTTCACCGAAGGACACCGTTCCAAAACTGTTGGAGGCATTGCAGTGAGCCAGTTTCCGCGGCCAGATTCCATCATTGCGCACCGACCACCCTTCCTTTTTGTTGACGAGATAACGCAGCTGGTACCAGGCGAGCGTGCGTCTGGTGTTTGGAAGCTGACGGGCGAGGAAGCGTTTTTCGCGGGCCATTTCCCGGGACGACCAACATTGCCCGGTGTGTTGATGGTCGAGGCCATTGCTCAGATGGGAGCCATTGCGTTGCTGTCGTCAGATCAGTACAGCGGCAAGCTGCCGTTGTTTGGTGGAATCGACGGCTGCAAGTTCCGCCGCCAGGTCTTGCCGGGCGACACCCTTGAGCTGTCCATCGAAATGGGCCGCTTGTCATCGCGCGGCGGCAAAGG
>JBDIBA010000047.1:0-12396 GCA_039812705.1 Acidimicrobiia bacterium | reverse complement strand
TGATCGCTGATCGCTGATCGCTGATCGCTGTTGCGAGTATTGGCGGGCTTGGTGGTGTGGGTATGACCGGGCTTATCGACGGGCTTGCTGTCGGTGAATGCTGCGGTGAAATGCTGCGGCGGGTATTGCGGCGAGTGCTTCGGGGTGTTGCCGGGATTCCTGTCGGTGAGGTTGCGGCGAGTATTGCCGAAGTAATCACGGGGTTATTTACGGTGCTTGTCGCACCACACGGCTAGCGTGGCAGACATGTCTAACCCCATCTCTGCACCCGCAATCCAGGCCATGGCCGGTCCGTCCGGCGATGTTGCCGGTCAAGACGTGTGGCAGCGTCTGCTGAGAAACCGCATCGTCTACCTCGGCACCCAGGTAGATGCCGAGTCTGCAAACCTTGTTTGTGCGCAGCTGTTGCTGCTTTCAGCCGAGGACGCGGACAAGGAAATCGCGTTCTACATCAACAGCCCCGGCGGTTCGGTTTCAGATGGCTTGGCCATTTACGACACCATGCAGCTCATTCCGAATGCTGTCAGCACGGTGTGTTTGGGAATGGCGGCCTCAATGGGCCAGTTCCTCCTTTGCGCGGGCAGCCCCGGCCGACGCTTTGCACTTCCGCACAGCCGCGTGATGATGCACCAGCCATCGGGAGCGTTGCAGGGTCAGGCTGCCGACATTGCCATCCAGGCCGAGCAGATCATCTACCTCAAGCGCATGCTTGCCGAGCGCATCTCTCACCACACCGGCCAGCCTGTGGAACAGATCGAGACCGACTCCGACCGCGACCGTTGGTTCACCGCCAGCGAGGCCAAGGAATACGGCTTCATTGACCAGGTGATTGAAAGCACCAACCAGGTCAAGCCCGCCCCCGCGCTCTAGTCGGCAGCCAACGTGGCCCAACAAACACCTCAGTCAGAAATCAATCTCCAAAAGGTGCTTTTGGAGATTGATGAGGAAGTACGCGCTAAGAGGGCATCAGGCGAACTTCCCGCCGATGTCGAAAAAGAGCTCGACCAGGTTTTCGCGCGATTCGCACCGCCTGGGGCCCTCGACAGCGACTTCGATGCCTTGGTCAACCGCGCCGAACGGCAGTCATATATCGACCTGCTGGCTCCAAACGAGTCCGCTCGTCCCGGCGTTCCACACATCAAGCGCGTGGTGCAGAAAACCGTTCGTTGGTACCTGCGTTACGTGGTCGATCAGTTTTCGCTGTTTGCCAGTTCAATTTCGCGTGCCGTGAAAATGCTGGGCGAGCGCGTTGACAATCTCGAGGCATCGCAACCGCCCGGCGAAATTGCAGAAGTAGTGCTGACGGCGCTTCGTCGACGCAGTCTCGTTTGGGAAAAGCGCATTCAGTCTCACTTCGCGTCGGTCAAAAAAGGCCGCGTGCTTGTAACCACGTGTGGAACCGGTGAATTGGTCCGCACATTGGTTGACAGCGGGGTAGACGCATACGGCATTGACAACGCATCTGAGTTGGTTGCAAGTGGTGGCGCTCATGGTCTTGATTTGCGCGCAAACGGCGAGATCGAACACCTCGACGCATTGAACGCGGGCGTGCTTGGTGGCCTTGTGATGAGCGGCTTCATCGACATTGCCATGCCGCGCCAACAAGTCGAGATGGTCAACCTTGCCGCATTGGTTCTTAGTGAAGGCGCGCCTCTGGCGATGATGACGACAGATCCGCTTCGCTGGGAAATGCTCGACGCCGTTCCAACAGACCTTGTGTCCGGCAAGCCTTTGAAGCCCAGTAGTTGGTCATACCTTTTGAACGAGCGCGGGTTCAAGGACATCTCGATAACCCCCAATGACGATGGCGACGGTTATCTGATCCTCGCCAAGCGCTAGGTCAAAGATGGTTGCAATTCACCAATTTGTGCAGTCGTTTGTTCGCCACGACGCAGTCAGCAATCACGTTCGCCATCAGCGAGACCTCTTACGCGAGATGGGTTTTGAGTCAGAGATTTTCTGGGGCGAACAACGAGTGGACCGCGACCCCGGCAAATACTTTCGAGAGTTCGCGCCAGTGCCCGGCGACAAGACATGGATGATGTATCACCTGTCCACTGCGACTCCACTTACCGAGTTCTTGCTTGGATGCAAGGAACCACTGGCCACGGTGTTTCACAACATCACGCCTGTTGAAATGATTGCTCCGTGGGAGCCAATTGTCGGCAACGACTTGAACAACGCGCGCCTGCAATACCTCGAAATTGCAAAGCGCACGGACTTTGCAATTGGCGTTTCTCAGTACAACGCCAACGAAATGATGCGTGACGGTTTTCCAAAAGCGTCCGTGGCCAACGTCTTGTTTGATGTTGATGACTATTCCAAATGCATAGACGTCAAGCTCGACGAAAAGCTCCGCACCAAGAAGGAAAAACGCGGTTCCGATTGGCTCTTTGTCGGTCGAATTGCCGGCAACAAGTGTCAGCACGACATCATCAAGGCATTCGCGTTTTACAAACGTTCATTCGACCCCAATGCTCGTCTGCATTTGGTCGGAGGCTTGTCGTCTCACAGATATTGGACGGCACTCCACGACTACGTCTCGGCACTCAACCTCACCGAGTCGGTGAATCTTGCGGGCGGCGTCAGCGACGGTGAACTTGGCGCGTATTACAAGAACGCTGACGTGTTTGTGTCCATGTCCGAACACGAAGGTTTTGGTGTTCCACTGCTAGAGGCAATGCATAACGGTTTGCCTGTTGTTGCTTTTGGTGGAGCAAGTGCTGTTCCGGAAACTGTTGGAAACGGCGGACTTGTTCTGGGTGACAAGTCGCCCGCCACCGTTGCCGTCGCGGTTAACCGAGTGCTGAGCGACAACGCAGTGAACAAGGCCCTCGTTGAAGCTGGGCATCAACGTGTTGAAGAGTTGTCTCTTGCTCACGTTAAGGACCAGTGGCGCAAGGTCATCAATTCCATGATCGAGTCCGCATGACCGCAGTCCACATGTTTGTTCCAACGCTCGAGAACAGTGCGTTGTGCAATCACGCATTGCAGATGCAACGCGCTGTCCGCGAAGCTGGCCTTGAGTCTGAAGTGTTTGCCGAACACGTTCGTGAAACGCACGAGGGTCGCGGTCACAAACACGTGGATTACGGTTCAAAGTTTGCGGCCAAGCCAGACGACATCTTGCTGTACCAGTTCGCAATTGGTTCGGTGGTGGCCGACTTTCTCAAAGCGCGCCCCGAGCGTTTTGTGGTCGATTACCAAAACATCACCCCGGCTAGTTATTGGCAGCATTGGGAACCCGGCGTTACTTGGGGCATGAACTGGGGACGTGCGCAGCTGCAACAGTTGGCCACGCGTGCAGATGGTGCCATTACTCACTCCCGCTACAGCGCGAACGAGCTTGATGCGCTTGGCTATCCAGAACCCACACTTACGCCGTTGCTTGTTGACTTTGCCTCGTTCGAACACAGCGTTGATCAGAAACTGTTGAGCGTGCTTCAGGAGCAAAAGAAGGGTGGCGGTGCAAACGTCTTGTTCGTTGGTTGGATGTCGCCGCACAAGTGCCAGCACGACATCATTCGCGCATTCAAGCTCTATCGAGACCTTTATGACCCCCTGGCTCATTTACACCTTGTTGGCCGGACGGGCTCGCAGGCTTACATCGATGCGTGTCAAAAGCTGATCAACGAACTTGACCTGAGCACATCGGCAACTATTTGTGGTGGTGTGTCAGATGGTGAACTTGGTGCCCATTACGCCGCAGCAGATGTTCTTGTTTGCATGTCCGAACACGAAGGCGTCGGCGTGCCGCTGCACGAGGCAATGCATCACAAAGTGCCAGTGATTGGTTATGCGGCAGCCGCGGTTCCAGAGACCGTTGGTGACGCCGGCATCTTGTTGAATCGCAAGACCCCCGCGCTTGTCGCGGCCGCCATCAATCGGGTGGTGCGCGACAACGCGCTTCGGTCAGAGTTGATCGAACGAGGACTGCGCAGGCTAGAAGAGGTCACACTTGAGCAGGCGAGCAAGGCATTGCTTGGAGCGATTGGCCCGCTGATCGATAAGAAGGACTAGCGGTCAGAGCCGCAACCGAGATCTAGAAAAGACCCAATCCTGGGTCTGCCGCAGCGCCTCGACCTTGAGCGTTGGCACTCCAACTGTTTCGGGCTCCGTTGCCATTAGGTGTGGTTGGGGTGGGGCCTGTGTCGAGCCCCGCGCGGGCGGCCGTTGTCTGGCGCGACGTGGGTGCTGCAGATCCGCGTTTCGATAGAAAATCGCCGCGGAACTCGAGAAGCTTGTTTGGTGGGTCAACCCTGAACCTGTCATCGCGGTTCGCGAGCATCTTGTTCATTGTGTAATCGAGCCCACGCTTGTCGGTCAGCTGTCTGTCCGCCTCGAGGTCGGCATTTTCGCGCACCTCTTTGCCGCTTTCTTCCACGGGGAAAACCTCGGTTCCCTGCGAGGTCGGGCGATATGCAACCGCCCGAGAGTTAATCCTTCCGTTCGCATCGAGGAGCGACTCCTCGTGCGGGGGGACCACTATGAATTGCGCAATAGGAATGATCCTGCCGTCAGAGTCAATCGACTGGGGAACAACCACAATTGCCGCTGGGTCCGTGGTGTTTGCTGGGCCGCGAAAAGGGTTGCCTTCGGACGGTTCGGTGATGCGTCGGAACCGATCACGATCGCTCGCCGGCTCGCTAATCCCTCTTCCGGGAAGTACCGGCAGCCCTACTCTCGGGCGTTCACCGTTCTCAGCGTGTTTTGCGCCGGTTTGTGCGCTGTCGGCTCGATCCTGAAGTGTGACGATTGTGCGGTTCTCGCCTGTCCCGAATGCGCCAAAGGTGATCGCCTTAGTAATGCTGCCCTCTTGACAGTCGGCGATGCCCATGCGCCAGTTGGACTGAACGAGGGCGGTGCTGGGATTGGGGAGTGTCTTGAAAACGGCGCCGTTGTATTGGGCAACAACCGTGCCTTCCCAGGCAATGTCGCCGTATTCGTTGAACTTGACGTCTTTGGGCTCGATTAGCAGTGCCCACGGGGCTACAGCTTTTTCCATGGCGACATCGAGGGGAACGGTGCCTGCTTTTACGTAGTTGTTGAATTGGGGCGATGAGTCGCCGTAGCTCGGGAGCGATGTGTTTTTCTCTTTGAGGACTCGAGTGACCTTTTCTTTGACCTCATCGCCGGATTCACCAACGGTCTTGTCCAGTCCAGTGATCGGGTCGCGGCCCATGCGTGGGTCGGAGTTCTCGCAAGAAGTTCCGTTAACGGTCTGGTGAATCTCGTAAAGCCATGAGCCCACAATGCCGCCGGCTGGCACTGCAAGCGCGATGGCCACAGCTCTCGCCAGGAGTCTGGTGAAGAAGTACTGGCGAGCAAACTTTTGTATGGCGGTGAGCTCGGGGCCAGCATCTTGTGCGGCTACCTGCTCGCGCGTTTGCGCGAATCCGGCGGTTTCGCCTTGGTCCGCGGCGGCAGTTTGACCCTTCTTCTCCCAGGCCTTGTTGCGATTGCTTACGACAAATTCGTGACGCATCTGGCGTGCGCTGGCGTTGCCTCGCGCTTGTCGCTCGAGCCAGACTCGGAGGCGTTGAAGTGCGGAAAGACCGTCTGTTTGCGGAGCCATAGACGGGCAAGTCTAAAGGTGGCGCCCGGTTTCCAACCAATCGATAAGCCCGTGGGCGAGGGTGTCTGAATGTTCCGCGAACACGGCACGGAGCTGTGGAAATGTAAACGGGTGAAACTTGTTTACGTCACTCCCAGGTATGGCACCGAAGTAATCGGCGGCGCCGAATCGGGCGCGCGGATGATTGCCGAACGCGTGGCCAGTCAACTTGGTTGGGATGTTGAGGTGCTGACGTCTTGCGCGCTGCAGTCGTCGACTTGGGAAAATGAGTATCCGGTTGGCGAGGTTGAGATTGGTGGCGTGAAGGTTCGCCGCTTCGCGACCGAGTTTCCTCGCTCAAGCGAGTTCAATCACACATCTTTTCTGTGTCACAACAATCCAAAACTGGCGCCGCTTGAACTGCAGGAGCGGTGGGTTGACGAGCAAGGGCCTTACGCCCCTGAGTTGCTCGACGCCATTGCGGATTCCGATGCCGACGTCGTGGCCTTTTACCCATACCTCTATTACCCAACGATTCGCGGGCTCCAGCGAGTCAAGAACTCGGCCGTGTCAGTAATGCATCCAGCCGCACACGACGAAGCCTCAATCAAGATGTCGATCTTTGCTGAGACTTTTGGCGCTGCCGACGCCTTTGTGTGGCATACAGATGGCGAACGGCGCATTGTTGAAGATCTGTTCTCGATTGCAGACCGGCCACAAATACTTCTTGGTTTGGGAGTAGAGGCAGGCGACGGCGATCCGCAGGCGTTCCGCGCCAAGTTTGGAATTGGCGATGCGCCGTACGTCCTGTGTTTGGGTCGAATGGACAAGGGCAAGGGTTCGCACTCGCTTGTCGAGTATTTCGCCGAATACAAAAAGCGCCATCCAAGTCCGCTCAAGTTGGTGTTCGTCGGGCCGGTTATTCAACCGTTAGATGAGGAAAGCGACGATGTGATCGTCGCGGGCCTGGTGAGCCCCGAAGAGAAGTGGGGAGCGCTGCGCGGCTGCCAAGTCTTAATCTCACCTTCACCTTTCGAGTCGTTCTCTCTAGTGCTGCTTGAGGCTTGGATGGCTGAAAAGCCCGTCTTGGTGAACAAGCATTGCGTGGCAACTGTCGAACATGTTTCACGCTCTAAAGGGGGCTTGTGGTTCGGGGGTTATGCGGACTTTGATGTAAGTCTTGAAAAGTTGCTGTCCGCCGATGCCCTTGCCTCGGCAATGGCGCAAGCGGGCAAGGCCTATGTTGAGGAAAACTTTGCCTGGCCGTCGCTGATTGCGAGGTACGGAAGTTTTCTTGAAGCTTTGGTTCAACGGAAGAATGCTTCTCAGAAGCGGAGCGCTAAGGACGGTCAAGTGGTTGATCAAATGAATGACCAAGCGAATGATCAAACGAATGATCAAGTGAAGGGGACACGTAGTTGAAAAGCATCTTGCGTGCAGCGGTGGCCGTTTCGGCCATGTCTATCGCCCTTACTTGGTTAAGCGCGCCCGCCGATGCGGCGGCCCACGACAAGTCGCTCATTGTCATCAAGGCTGAAGAAGGTTTCGGCGCGGCAGCTGTCCGGGGGACCGGGGCGTCGGTTGAGAGTCAGATTGGCCCAGGCGTCTTCACGGTGGAGGCACCGGGTGGCACGGCGGTTGCCGCTGCCAGCGCACTCGAACGAAACCGCAAGGTCGAGTGGGCGGAACCGGTGGTCAACTATCGCGCTGCGCGCATCCCGGCCGACCCGTGTTATTCGACCGCGTGCGGCAAGGGTGGACCGCAGCGGAACTTGACGCGTGTGGACATGGCTCAGGCTTGGGGCAAGGCAGTGGGCGACCCTCAAGTCAAGATTGCTGTGATTGATTCGGGCGTTGACGTTGGACATCCAGACCTGGCGGGTCGCGTCTCGGTGGGTCCGAACTATTCCACTGACCAAACCAACTCCGACGAGTTTGGTCACGGGACCCATGTGACGGGCATCTTGGCCGCGGCGCAAGGTTCGACAGGTGTGGTTGGAGTGAACTGGCGATCTCCCGTGACCTCCATCAAGGTGCTCGACCATAACGGTGAAGGCGAGAACATCGGCGTTGCACAAGCCATGTATTGGGCGACGGACAACGGCATCCGAATTGCCAACCTTTCATTGACCGGCCCGTATTCCAAGGTCGTCGATGATGCCGTGGCTTACGCGCAAAGCCGTGGCGTGTTGGTGGTGGCAGCCGCGGGGAACGAAGGCAAGTCCACGGCCGTGTACCCCGCAGCTCTCGATGGCGTGATTGCCGTTGGTAACTCAACCAATACCGACACCCGTGGCAGTCGCACGAACTTTGGCAGTTGGGTTGATGTTTTTGCGCCTGGCGAGAATGTCTTGAGCACTTGGCCCCGCAACCTTGATGCGGCTAATCCGTATCAGATCGACTCCGGAACATCGATGGCCGCGCCGTTGGTGGCGGGAATTGCATCGCTTGTTTGGGAGGCGCGTCCTTACTTGTCCGCCGAGGGCGTGCAAGCCCTACTCAAATCGACGGCTGACCCGTTCGAGGGAGGCAAGACCTACACCGAGTCCGGCCGCGTCGATGCCGGGCAGGCGTTGAAGGCAACCGGGACTGGTTACCGGTTCACGGCGGCAGACGGAGGCGTATTTGCCTTTGGCGCGTCATTCGAGGGCTCGGCAGGAGCAGCCAGACTCGCCAGTCCCATTGTTTCCCAGGTGTCCAACGGGACCACCGACGGTTACTGGTTGTTCTCGGCCGATGGCGGTGTATTCAGCTATGGGTCTGCGGCCTTCTTCGGGTCGATGGGCGGCAAGCGCATCAACGCGCCAATTGTCGCTGCCTTTGCAACTCGTTCGGGTCATGGTTATTGGATGATCGGTGCCGACGGCGCTGTTTTCTCGTTTGGTGACGCTGTCTTTTTCGGGTCGATGGGCGGCAAGAGGCTCAATCGCCCGATTGTCGCGGCAATGGCAACAGCCTCGGGTCGCGGCTATTGGCTGGTTGCCTCCGACGGCGGGGTCTTCTCGTTTGGTGACGCCGAGTTCCTGGGGTCCACCGGGTCGATACGTCTTAATCAGCCGATTGTCGGCGCGGCACCCGGGCCACAGGGGACCGGCTATTGGCTGGTCGCCTCTGACGGGGGAGTCTTTACCTTTGGTAGAGGGTTGGAGTTTTGGGGTTCAACAGGCTCGATTCGTCTCAATCAACCGATCGTCGCGATGAGTCCGACGGCCTCGGGCAAGGGATACAACCTTGTCGCTGCCGACGGCGGAGTCTTTACTTTCGGGGATTCCGAGTTCAAGGGCTCGACCGGCAACATGCGGCTCAATCAACGCATAGTGGCGGCGGCCAACACTCCCTGAGGTTTGCAACACCTGTTTCGCAAACTTTTTTACCTAAATCAGTAAACAAACCTGCCGATGTGAGTCTGAGCTGTCAGATTTATGAACCGTGCGTCGTTCGAGATTTGAACTGAAGTAAGCCCGGGAGGCAATTGCGTTGAAGCGTTTCGCTGAGATCACTTTACGACTGGCCATTGTGACCGTCGTGTTCACGGGTCTGTCTGTCACACCCAAGCAGCTTGCCTGGAGCGCCCCGGCAACGCGCATGGAGGCCGCCGAGGCTCTCAACCCGGGTGACACCCGAAAGCTGGCATTTCCCGCAACCCACCTTGTTGTGCGATGGGTTGGAACGGGTGCCGACTCCGTTAGCGTCCGCGGTCGCGGACTCGACGGAAACTGGCAGGACTGGATCGCAATTGGCGCTGCTGTCAAGGACAGCGGACCCGATGGTGAAGAGCGAGCCGCTTCCAACTCGATTGTCCCCGAGGGTGCCGAGGTCGAAAAGACGACCGACCCCAACTGGTTGGGCGAGCGTGAGTCTGAAGTTCTTGTTGTCGACAACGTGGTCGAGATTCAGACCCAAGTTGGCGCGGGCACGCCGTCGAACATTCGGGTGGCCGCGATCGACACGCGCAACGGACCTCGTCGCTTGGAGGCGGTTGACAAGACCCCCGCCAAGGCCGATGCCGTTGGTGGGCTGTCGCCCCAGCCGAACATCATTCGGCGCTCGCAGTGGGGTGCCAACGAAGGTCTTCGCCGCGGCTCTCCGGAGTTTGCGCCGCTCAACCGAATTGTTGTCCACCACACCGACACCGCAAATGTCGACCCGGACCCCGCGGCAACCGTGCGAGCTATCTACCAGTGGCACACCCAGGGCAACGGCTGGAACGACATTGGTTACAACTTCCTGATTGACCAGCAGGGTCGCATTTACGAGGGCCGTAAGGCTCGTGACTACTCGGCTGGGGAAACTCCGACAGGGGAATCGACGTCCCGATTGGGTGTAATTGGCGCGCACGCCATGAACTCCAACACCGGCTCGGTCGGTATTTCGATGTTGGGCAACTTCACCAAACAAGCACCAACGGCGGCTACGCAGAACGCGCTGGTTTCGCTGATGGCATGGAAGGCCGACCGTCACAACATTGATCCGATGGGTGCCGGACGCATTGTTGGCCACCGCGATGTTTACCCAACGTCTTGTCCCGGCAATGTTGCCTATTCAATGTTGGGTCAGTGGCGTCAGCAGACAGCCGCGCGCGTGGTGATGGCAGTGCCGATTGGCAACACGCCTGGCTACACCGTTGCTCAAGCTGATGGTTCGGTTAAGGCTTTCGGTTCCGCACGAACATTTGGTTCCATGGCCGGGCGACCTCTCAATGCACCGATTGCGTCAATGACGACAACGCCAGATAAGAACGGTTACTGGTTGATGGGCCGAGACGGCGGAATCTTCACGTTTGGTAACGCCAAGTTCTTTGGCTCGACCGGCGCAATGCGACTCAACGCACCAGTTGTCGGAATGGCACCAACGCCTTCAGGCAACGGCTATTGGTTGGTTGCATCTGACGGTGGAATCTTCAGTTTTGGTGATGCCAAGTTCCACGGCTCGACCGGCGCAATGCGACTCAACGCACCAGTGGTTGGCATGTCGGCTTCGCCTTCGGGCCACGGCTACATGCTTGTTGCATCAGACGGCGGAATCTTCACATTCGGCGATGCCAAGTTCCGGGGCTCAACGGGCGCCATGAAGTTGAACTCGCCGATCGTGTCACTGGCAGCCAAATCAGACGGAACCGGTTACTGGCTGTTTGGTAACGACGGAGGCGTGTTTGGTTTCGGAGCAGTTGGCTTCTTCGGAAGTGTTCCGATGCTTGGCGTCAAGTCTTTTGGTGGAGTTGCACAAGCAGTACCCACGTCCACCAACAACGGGTACTACGTACTGGCTCGCGATGGCGGTGTCTACACCTTTGGTGACGCCCGCTTCTGGGGTGCCGCTACGGGGAACCCGGCAGCAGGTCTCAGTGTTCTCCCGAGTTAATCAAGGATCCTTAGAGGGGTTCCAATGGCAATGAATATTCGTCGGCACAAGTCGGCATTGGTTCGCAGTGTGGCTGCAAGTGTGTGCGCAGTCTCCATGCTCTTCCTGCCCGGCTTTCACCCTGTGTCGGCTGATGCCTACGCCTCATCAACGATCGTAATTGAAGGTCACGGTTATGGTCACGGGCGCGGACTCAGTCAATATGGCGCTCTTGGTTACGCACTGGCGGGTCGCGACCATAACTGGATCCTCAACCACTACTACTCGAACACAACTGCTGGCTCGGTTAGTGACTCGACGACAATTGGTGTGAGTCTCGAATCAACGGTCAATAACGACATGATCGTGGTGGCGCGTCGTGCGTACAGCGTTGGCGGCATCGGCATTCCTGCGTACAAAGCAACATTGGTTCGCAAAGTCGGCGGAAACACATTCGACATTTTCACGGCAAACAACTGCGCAGGTGGTGGCGGATGGCAGAAGGTTGCAACACGCACGGGAGATGTTGTTGCTGTTCCGCCGTCGATGAACCCCGGCGATGACATCAACGCCATGCTTGATCTTTGTCAGACAAACACGCGCACATACCGCGGCACGCTTGCAATGATCGACAATGGTGCGTCTCGCGTTATCAACAATGTTTCTTTGGAGAGCTACCTGCGTGGTGTGATTCCGCGTGAATCGAGTGCCAGCTGGTCAGACCTCGGCGGTGGCGCGGGTGCAAATGCTCTGCGTGCGCAGGCTGTTGCGGCTCGGTCTTACGCGGTTTCGTCGCCGCGTCCGCGTTGGACGACCTGTGACACAACAACTTGTCAGGTCTACGGCGGAGCGTTCTTGAACGGCGCTTACATCGAAGACTCACGCACCAACTCCGCGATTGCAACGACGGCAAATCAGGTTCGCATCTTGAACGGTGCTGTTGCTCGCACAGAGTTTTCGTCATCAAGTGGTGGTTGGACGGCCGGTGGAACCTACCCGGCAGTTGTTGACGATGGAGACGCGGTCTCTCAAAACGGCAACCACAACTGGTCGACGCTTATCAGTGTCGCGGCCATCGAGAACGCTTACCCGGCTATCGGTTCTTTCAACAACATCTCGATCGACAATCGCAATGGTCTGGGCGACTGGGGTGGACGAGTCACGGCGTTGACCCTCACGGGTTCGTCGGGCAGCGTGACTGTTTCGGGCCTTGACTTCCGCATGAAGGTGGGCTTGAAGTCGGACTGGTTCCGTATTGCCGGCACGCCGTCTGGTGGAGTCGACGGTTACTGGATGGCAGGCGCAGATGGTGGTTTGTACACCTTCGGCGACATTCCATTCCTTGGTTCGGCTGGAAACATTCCATTGCAGAAGCCAATTGTCGGCTCCGCTCGGACGTCTGACGATGGCGGCTATTGGTTGGTTGCATCTGACGGTGGAATCTTCACATTCGGTAATGCGGGCTTCTTTGGCTCAACCGGTGCAATGAGGCTCAACAAGCC
>JBDIBA010000046.1:0-12681 GCA_039812705.1 Acidimicrobiia bacterium | reverse complement strand
TCTGTGTAAATGGCGTCTTCTTCGTCGGCGGGCTTCCACACCATTTCGCCGTTTTCGTCCTCGACCCATTCGCCAGCTGCCCACTCGACGTCTTCGCCGTTGGCTTCGGCTTCAAGTTGCTCTTCGCTCTTGATGTCGATTCGCCAACCGGTAAGACGGGCCGCCAAACGTGCGTTTTGGCCCTCTTTACCAATGGCCGAGCTAAGCGAAAACTCGTTCACGACAACTGTGGCCGTGCCGGTCTCGTCATCGAGAACAACATCGCGAGGCTTGGCAGGCGCCATGGCTTCGCGCACGTAGTCAACGGGGTCTTCGCGGTAGTAGACGATGTCGATCTTTTCGCCGTGCAACTCGTTGCTGACCATGCGCACGCGCGCGCCGCGCGCACCAATGCACGCACCGGCGGGATCAACATTGTGGTCGTTGGACCAAACACTCATCTTGGTGCGGTAACCAGGTTCGCGAGCAATGGCCTTGATCTCGACAATGCCGGACTCAATTTCTGGAACTTCAAGCTGGAACAGGCGCTTGAGGAGACCCGGGTGGGTGCGACTGACAATGATCTGAGGGCCCTTGGCGGTCTTGCGCACTTCAACGATGTACGCCTTAAGACGGTCGCCTGTGCGGTAGTTCTCGTGCGGGACTTGCTCGGCGCGAGGCATGAGGGCCTCGACCTTGCCCAGGTCCAACAGGGTGTAGCGGCCATCGCTCTGCTGAACGATGCCTGTCACGATGTCGCCTTCTCGGCCTGCGTAGTCGCGGTAACTCTGGTCGCGAACGAAATCCTGAATGGCGCCAAAGATGACCTGCTTTGCCTTTTGTGCAGCAATGCGGCCGAAGTCCGCCGGGGTGTCGTCCCACTCGCGAACCACGTTTCCGTCGTCGTCTAATTCCTGGCCGATGACACGGATTTCACCCGACACTTTGTCGATTTCGACAAGTGCTTCTTCGGCAGAACCGGGCATGCGCTTGTAGGCGGTCAACAACGCGTTTGCCAACGCGTCGAGAAGGACGTCAATGCTGACGCCTTTTTCACGACCGAGGTTTTCCAATGCTTCGATGAATGCTGGGTTTGCGTTGCTCAAAATTAAGAAACTTTCTTCTTGGAAGATGAAGCCTTGGGAGACACCTCTTGTTCGCCCCAATGGAAGACGGTTCGTGCAGATTCAATCTGGTCGAGACCGAGCTGCACTGTTTGGAACTCTTGGGCGGCGCCTTTTTCCTCGCTACGGAACCGCAAGGTGACAGATGTGCCGTCTGCTGCGACCAACACGCCATTGATGCGCCGCGGGCCTTCGAAACCTGCGACGGCTTTTACCGTGACATCGGCACCGACCTGGGAAGCGAAGTGTTCTGGCGTGCGCAGCTTGCGCTCGATGCCGGGACTTGTGACTTCAAGCAGGTACTTGGAACCGGGAAACGGGTCTTGGGAATCAAGTGCGTCTGAGATTGCCGGGGTGATGTCACCAATGGTGTCGACATCTATGCCGCCAGGACGATCTAGAACAATGCGCAAGACACCACCGGCTTGTTCAATGTCGTAAACCTCGACATCGGGGAAAGCGGCGACAACAGGTTCGATGATCGTGCGGACACGCTCTACAACACTCATTGGCTCACCTCCCCTTCCCTTTGGGCTTGTCTTGTTCTTGGCCTGCGACGGGCCAGGACAACACAAAGCGCGGAGAAGTCTCCGCGCCAGGTGGCCGCCTCGGACCGAGACGCAGCATAACGCTAGGTAACGAGACTAGTTCGCGAGACGGCCTTATGGAACGGCCGCCGGGGCATCATCGGCATGAACAGCGCCGTGAGCGGGGTCTTTGAGGGGGCTAAAGCTTTTTCGAGACGGCGCCAGCCAGGGTCACTGCCCTGTTCTTAGCCACATCTTCGGCAGGATCAATGGCCGAGGCGAAAACGACCCTGTTCTCTTGGGTCAGCCTTACCGTGGCCGAGACTCCTGCAGCCGCAGGTGCGGTTGCGCCATCTGAGTACTTACCAAACGGAACGTTGAATGCCTGGCCGGAAGCCTGGTGTGACGTGTAATAGTCAACCGCACACGGGCCGTTAGCGAACTCGTAGACGATCACCTTTGCACTCGACGGGGTTGCGGGTGCGTAGTTGCGAATGAACCCGCCCACATAGCGTGTTGCCTCAAGAGTCGAAAGCGCAGCGGCCTGGTCTGGCTCACGTTGAAGCGCGCCGCCGAGGTCAAGGACACCGCCGTCCTCCTTGAGATCACTTTCGGCAGAAATGCCAAGCGTTGCCTGGGGCAACAGTTTCGAGAACTGAGCAGCACTAAGGGCCGAAGCCTGCTTTCCTTCCGCGCAAGTCTTTGGAGCGGAAAAGAAACGGACGTCCAGAGCCGAAGCACCCTTGAACAATCCAATGATGACCGTGCCGATCACTGCAAGAACAAGAACCATTGCCGCACCAATCAGCGCCTTGCGGTGCGCGTAGAAAGCACCGGCAAGACCTGACGAGTTGTTGGAACCCGAACCGGCGCGTGAGCCCTTCTTGTTCTTGGGTTTGCGACCACGTTCGCCACGCTGTTCAACTTCGCGGCCGCTGCGACCATTGAAGTAGCTGGGGTCCTGTAGCTGGCGGCGTCGATCAGCGAAGTCGCCCTGGCTCGAACCACGAGAGTTTCTTGGCTCGTCGTAGTCGTCGTAGGCGCCGTCGTGCTGAGAGTCTTGATCGACCTCGCTGCGCAACGACTCCCAAACATCGTCGCCACTTTCTTCCCACCAAGGCCGCTCTTCTTGCTGAGCACTGTTGTCAAAGTCGTCGTCGTAATCGCGATCGTTCCAACCAGCAGGTTCGCGCTCGCCCCTTAGGCCTGCGAAGTCATCATCACGGGAACCCGAGTAACCGAGCCGGCCATCATTGATTTGGTCGCGGCCTATCCGCCGCTCGTCGAAATTTTCATCTATCTGTTGCCCCCGTGAGTATTCATCTTCGAGGGGGACCTCGGCATCGGCCTGTTCCCATGCAGCAGCAAATGCGTCTTCGTCCCAGGTGTGCGCCTGAGTTGGTTCATCAAGATCGCTGCCACCGTTCGGCGCGAAACGATCGGCGTCGTCATGAAACTGTTGGTCGTCAAGCTGCTGCTCGTTGAATGACGGCACCTGGAAGTGATCGTCGTCAGCTTCGCTCGCGCCATCACCAAACAAGTTGTCAAAGTCGTCGTTGTTGAATTGCGACTCTCGTTGATCTGACTGTGAGCTTGGCTGTTGGTCTGACGGTGGGTTTGCCCATGAGTCAACGTCAAAGCCTTCGTGCGAAACCGGTTCGAGACGCTCTCGCGATTCCGTTACAGCTGGCTGGTTTTCAGAATCGTCTTCGTCCTCTGGTTCAGCTGCTTGTTCAAAAGCGAACCAGGGTTCGGGTTCGGGTTCTGGTTCCGGTTCTGGTTTCGTGGCAACCGGCGCAGCCTCAAATGGAGGCGCTGACTCAGTTTCAAACCGAAACTCTGCTGCGGGTTGAGAATCTTCTTCGTCTTGCTTTGCATCTGGTGTCGCTTCTGGTTTCGCGAAGGCAGATGCCGACGCAGCGCCTGCAATGCCTGCAATGCCAGCCGTTCCCGCGAACCCGTGACGTTGCACAAAGTTGGATTCGAAATCGTCACGCTTAGGGTCAATCGCAGAGTCGACAGCGTCGGCGCCACTTGCAAAGTGCGTTGCCTCTGGCGAATCGGCAGCAAGCACTGCCTCATCCCACGAACGGTCTTCTTGCATGTTGTGAAGTTCCTCAGCGAGGCGATCGTGTTCCTCAATGCGTGCAGCCTGCGCCGCGCGCAACTCTTCAACCAGCTTGCGCTCTTGTTCGATGCGGTCGATTTGCGCCTGACGAAGCTCTTCAGCCAAACGCTTCTCTTCGGCAATGCGTTCCTCGGCTGCCTTGCGCGCTTCTTCGGCTAGGCGCTTTTGCTCGGCAAGCTTTTCCTGCGCCTGTGTGCGAGCAATGTCAGCCAAGCGCTTCTCTTCGGCCAGCTGTGCTTCGGCTTCCTGGCGCAGCTCTTCGGTGCGACGAAGTTCTTCGGCAAGACGCTCTTCTTCTTCGCGTCGTGCTTCTTCAAGCGCACGAAGTTCCTCTTCGTAACGACGAGCCTCTTCTGCAAGACGAGCTTCCTCGGCCTTTCGAGCCTCATCAATACGACGTTCCTCGGCGCGCCTGCGCATTTCTGCTGCGCGCTCGGCTTGACGACGCTCTTCTTCTTCGGCGAGTCGTTGTTCTTCGGCGATGCGTCTTTCTTCAGCCAGACGTGCCTCTTCTGCAAGACGAGCTTCCTCGGCAAGGCGCTCCTCTTCCATCCGACGAGCCTCTTCGGCCAGACGTGCCTCTTCTGCTCGACGCTCTTCTTCGGCTACGCGTGCCTCTTCAGCCATGCGGGCTTCTTCAGCGCGGCGAGCTTCCTCGGCAGCGCGTGCTTCTTCGGCCAAACGCTTTTCTTCTTCAATGCGCGCTTCTTCTGCGAGGCGGCGCGCTTCAAGAATGCGAGCGTTTTCAGCACGAGCGTTTTCAAGCGCCTTTGCTTGGGCGGCAACACGCTCTTCGAGTTCTCGGCGCGCCAATTCCTGACGTTCGCGTTCTTTCTGGCGACCTTCTTCGGCCAAGCGAGCAATCAGCGCCTTGCGCGCAGCAACTGCATCGTCAACCGGAGCGGCAGAGTCCTGAGTGACTGTGCGCGAAGCCGAGGTCTGCTGTGAGTAGTCAAGCGAACTTTCAGCAGCAGAACTTGACCCAAAAAGGTGACGTTGAGACGCCTGCTCTGCAGACCCGGAAAAACGCTCACGTGAAAAGTGGGATGCCGCGGCTCCAACTTGGGAATCGCGACTGCCGTTCAGCACACCAACAGGAGCCTGGGCAGCACAAGCCCGGCATTCCTTGTCAGCACTGCTGTTGTTTTGTCCGCACTCGCAGACCCAGGACATCTATGGCGCTCTCTTCTCCCAGGTGGCACCCCATAGCAGGGAGCCTGAGAGACATATCGGCCAGCAGATGGCTTAACTATCGGGTTTCGGCAAGATCAGTTGGAATTTTTCGAGTCAATCTTGCGGTGAATCTCGGCAATCCGCTGCGAACTGGCGTTGGCATCTTCGCCCTTTTCGCCAAGAAGCCCCCTGCGGTCAGCCTCGGCCTCGGCCTCGGCCGTGGCATCGGCAGCAGCCAAACGAGCCTCTACGCCCTCTTCCATCAGGCGTTCTGCCTCTTCGACGAGGGCCGAAACCATCTCGTCTTCTGGAACAACCTTGACGACCTTGCCTTTAACGAACAGGTGGCCCCTCTTACGACCAGCGGCAATGCCCAGGTCAGCTTCGCGGGCTTCACCTGGACCGTTGACCACGCAACCCATCACGGCCACCTGGATGTTCAGCTTCCGGTCCTCGAGGGCCTTCTGAGCGTCCTTTGCCACGCTGATCACGTCAATTTCTGCACGGCCGCAGCTGGGGCACGCAATCAGGTCGAGGCCGCTGCGCTCACGAAGACCCAGGGCCTCCAACAGCTGACGACCCGCCTTGGCTTCTTCCACGGGGTCTGCCGTGAGAGAAAAACGAATGGTGTCGCCAATCCCCTCGGCAAGAAGTGCGCCAATGCCTGCCGTGCTCTTGACCAACCCCGCAGGAGGCGGCCCAGCTTCGGTGACACCAAGGTGCAACGGGTAGTCGACCGTTTCCGAAAGCAACCTGTAAGACTCGATCATCAACTTGACGTTGGACGCCTTGACGGAAATCTTCACGTCGTCAAAGCCGACCTCTTGGAAGTACGCAAGCTCACGCTGGGCGGATTCAACAAGTGCTTCAGGCGTCGCGCCGCCGTACTTCTCGTACAGCTCGGGGTCAAGCGAACCACCGTTAACGCCAATGCGAATCGGCACTCCGCGGTCTCGCGCTTCGGACGCAACGGCCTTGATGTGTTCAGGTCGACGAATGTTTCCAGGATTCAAACGCAAACATGCAACGCCGGCTTCGAGTGCGGCAAGGCCCATCTTGTACTGGTTGTGGACGTCAGCAACGATTGGCACCGGTGAACGCGGAACAATCTTCGCAAGGCCCTCGGCGGCCTCAATCTCGTTGCAAGTACACCGAACAATGTCTGCGCCGGCGCCAAACAGTGCGTAAATCTGAGCAAGCGTGCCATCGACGTCTGCTGTCTTTGTTGTCGTCATCGACTGCACGCTGATGGGCGCATCGCCGCCAACGGCGACTTTGCCCACTTGGATTTGACGAGTTTTTCGTCGGTTGAACGGTTGGCTCATGTGTTCACCTTGTCACGTCCGAAGAGGTTCTCGATACCGATTGGCATGCCCAATCAGCCAAACACGTCCTGCACCGGGTACCAGGCATCTAGCCACAGCGCCGACAGGCTGAGGCTAATCAGGACAAACAGCACTGCGTAACTGAGCGGCATCAGTTTCTCGTGATTCACAAAGTGTCGCCGACCACGCAACGAGCGGAGTTTCTCGTAAGTGGCAATTGCGATGTGACCGCCATCGAACGGCAACAGCGGAATCAAGTTGAAAACCCCAACAAAGAGGTTCACGCTGAAGAGGAATTGAAGGACCGGACGAATGCCGGCTTCGGCTGCTTGGTGAGAGAAAGTCACAAGGCCAAGCGGCGACACCAGGCGGGCGTCGTCTTGGCTGGTCTCAGTCTGGGGCGCCGGTTGGTTGCTCTCTTGGGCAGCGGCCCTGGCCTCACCGTTGGAGCGCGCATCGCGAACCTGGCGAGCCAAAGACTCAATTCCGCTTGGCGAGAACCGGTCAACCAACGAATTGACAGCCAGCTGCAGCGCCGTGCCCATCGTCTTTACCGAAAGCACAGCGGACTCGCCGAGTGACTCGGTGGAATAGACATTTGCGCGACGAGCCCCAAGGTAGCCAAGGGTCGTCAGATCGGCGCCATTCTGGCTTGCAACGGCGCGCTCGGACGCGGGCATGGCCGTGCGGTCAGCCAACGCAATGGACAGCGGGATCTGGTTTCCGCGACGCTCAACGACAACCTCGACCGTCTTGTTTGGACGCTCTCGGACAACGCGTTGAACGTCGACCCAATCATCGGTCTTGATTCCATCAATCGACTTGATCTTGTCCCCTGCCACCAAGCCGCCCTGGCGCGCGGGACTTGTTGTGACCTCGGACGGATACTCATCGATGACTGCTGCGGGCTTCACACCCAAAAAACCAAAGAGAATCACGAGAATCAAGAACGCCATGACGAAGTGCATGAATGATCCGGCCGAAGCGACAACAACCTTTTGCCAATACGGCTGCTGGCGATAAGTGCGCGGCTCATCAACAGCGTCGACCTTCTCGGCACTGCTCATACCGCTAATGCGCACATAGCCACCGGCCGGAATGGCCTTTACGCCATATTCCGTTTCGCCACGTTTGAATGACCACAAACGTGGACCAAAGCCCAGGAAGTACTCGGTGACTTTCATCCCCGACCACTTGGCCGTCAGGAAGTGACCAAACTCGTGGATCATCACCATGGCAACGATCGACGCGAGCACGGCAACGGTGTTGAAAGTGCGCGTGAAAAGTGCCGCGGCGATGACGGCGGCAACAATCAACAACAGCGGGACGAAGTTTTCCCGAGGGCCGTGTTGATGATCTCCGTCTTGCATCTATTACTTCTTTCCGAACTTCTCGACAGCCTCGCGCGCCACGTTTCGGGCTGCGGAGTCGCTCTCGATCACTGCCTCTAAAGATTCTTGATCGCCGCCGGGGCAACGCTCAAGGGATTCCTCAATGATGGCCGGAATCCCCGCCCAAGTCATATGGCCGCCAAGAAACGCATCGACGGCGACCTCGTTGGCGGCGTTGAGCCATAGCGGGGCCACCCCGCCAACGCGACCAGCCCCAAATGCCAGGTCTAGACACCTGAAGGTCTTGCGATCTGGCTCCTCGAAACTCAGATGCCCAAGCTTGGTCCAGTCGATTGCGCCGTAAGGAACCCCCAGACGTTGCGGATAACCAAGGGCGTAACCAATCGGCAAGCGCATATCGGGCTTGGACATCTGGCCGATCACGGAACCGTCGGTGAAAACAACGGCCGAATGGAGAATGGACTGCGGGTGCACCACAACTTCGATGTCGTCGTAATCAATCCCGAACAAGACGTGGGCCTCAATCACCTCGAGGCCCTTGTTGAACAGCGTTGACGAATCGATTGTGATCTTTGGACCCATTGCCCAGTTGGGGTGCGCGAGGGCGTCTTCGACGCGTACGCCTTGCAACTCGTCGAGCGTCTTGCCACGAAACGGTCCACCCGATGCCGTCAACAAGAGCTTGTCGACCACTCGACCGTCACCGGCACCACCTTGGGTTTCGGAACGCAAGCACTGGTGAAGTGCTCCGTGTTCGGAATCAACAGGAACCATCTCTGCACCGGTCTGACTGATTGTTTTCCAAACCAAATCGCCAGCTGCGACCAAGGATTCCTTGTTGGCTAATGCAAGGCGGTTTCCTTGCTGGAGCGAGGCAATCGTGACACTCAGGCCCGCGAAGCCGACAACGGCGTTGAGTACAACATCGTTCGGCGCTTGTTGAATCAAGCGAACCATTGCATCGGGCCCCGCAAACAGTTCAACGTCGGACGGGACCAATGACTGCAGCTCTGACGCGCGCGAAGCATCGGTAATTGCAACGCGGTTCACACCAAAGTCGACAACCTGTTTGGCCAGCTCTGCAACGGACGAGTTCGCGCCCAAGCCGACAACTTCAAACCGCTCGGGATTGTCGCGAACGACTTCCAGGCCCTGAACTCCAATGGAGCCAGTCGAGCCGGCAATTACAACACGGTCCCTACTGCTCACTTGCGTTCACTGCCCAATGTTTGCGACGAGCGCCAGGTAATAGGTGGCGGGCAACACCAACAACATTGCATCTGACCGATCCAATAATCCACCGTGTCCCGGAAGGATGCGGCCCATGTCCTTGATTCCCAAGTCTCGCTTGATCATCGACTCCGCAAGGTCGCCAATTGGCGCAACGACTGCAACAACTAGGCCCAGCATCAAACCGGTCAGCGGGCTCCACGGGTGAATGAAACCAACGCCAAGTGCGCCGACCAACACCGCAGCAACTGTTGCAATTGCCAGCCCTTCCCAGGTTTTGTTGGGACTGATATCGCGGGCCAAATGATGCTTTCCAAAAGTCGACCCGCCGATGTAGGCAGCGGTGTCATAGGCAATGGTGACAACAACCGCACCAATGAACAGCGCTAAACCGCGGTGATCGGGAATGCGCAATAACAGCGCTGCATGCGCGCCGCCAATGCCAACGTATGCAAACCCAAACACGGTAATTGCAATGTTGATTGTCGCCGGAGCCTTGCTGACGCCTGCCAAGAACCACAACATCGAAAACACAACAACCAAAAGACTCAACAACGGTATTGCGGCTTCACCTTTTAGGTAGGAGCCAAAGATGACGCCGACCGTTCCCGCGACGCCGAGCACAGTCGCGGGTCGAAAACCAACGCGACGCACTGCATCGAAAAACTCAAAACCGCAGACCGTCAAGACAACACCGACCAACAACATCGTCCATGTTGGCCCTCCTGCGGCTGCCGCAAGTGCTGCTGCTGCAAACAGCGCCGCTGTTAGCGCACGCTGTTTCATTGAGGCAGACCTGAATGTTGTGCTGACTCGCTCGACCGCCGATGGACTTGCGGTATCGCCGCCGGTTAAGACCGCACGAGTTGAGCCCGCACTGCTGTGCACTTCGGCTGAAGGGTCTGGCGGGGTCACAAACGCGGCGCGGTTTGCGTCCTCACGATCTTTTTCTGCATCGACCTGATCGTCATGAGACTTATCGCGTGACTGGTCGTTTCGCTGCTTGTCGGCCGTCTTTTCGCCAACGCTCTCCCTGGCGCTTTCACTGGAGTCTTCTGCGGGGTCAACCTTTGGAGTTGCTTCATCGAAGGCACCTGGACGACGTCGCAGAGCGGCTCCAGAACGCAATGCTGCATCTGCTTCGGAGCGCTGAACGAGTCTGACTCTGTCTTGGCTTGAACCTTCCGCACCCTTTTCGTCAGCCATCGTCAATCTCCGAAACGTAGTTAATGCTCCAACCGCGGCCCGCCGCCGACAACAACTGCAAAATGAACCGGTCGGGTTTAGACCTCGAGCAGTTCCTGTTCTTTGTTTGCCAACAGCTTGTCGATTTCGGCAACAAAGGTCTTGGTGACGGAGTCCAGCTCCTCTTCACCACGCTTCACCTCATCCGACGAAAGGTCACCGGCCTTCTCGAAACTATCGAGCTCGTGACGTGAATGTCGACGTGCGTTGCGAATGGCAACGCGGCCTTCTTCGGCCTTGTGCTTGACAACCTTCACCAAATCCTTGCGGCGATCTTCGGTGAGCTGAGGGAAGGTCAAACGAATGACGTTTCCGTCGTTAGACGGGTTGATTCCAAGGTCGGAGTTCTGAATGGCCTTCTCGATCGCAGGAATGGCCGACTTGTCGTAAGGCGAAAGGACCAGAAGACGGGCCTCTGGAACACTCAAACCGGCAATCTGCTGGAGCGGAACTTCACCGCCGTAGTAATCGACGCGAAGGCGCTCAACAAGGGCAGGCGAAGCACGCCCGGTTCGTACTGCTGCGAACTCATTTTGGGTGTGTGTAACGGCCTTGCGCATGTCGTCTTTGCAACTTGCAACAACCATGCCGATTACGTCTTCGTCTGCCATGTTGAACCTATCCGTCTAGTGAGATCGCCAGACTCAGCTGCCGATTTCGAACTGCGCGAAACGAGTGATCTTCGCCGAGCCAAGCAACTGAGTGATCGTTTGCTTCTCATCCTTTGCGTAAGGCTGGTCAAGCAGGGCGACTTCCTTGTAGAACCCAAGCAAGCGTCCTTCGATGATCTTTGGTAGCGCGGCTTCGGGCTTGCCTTCGTTGCGGCTGATTGCCTCGAAAGTCTTGCGTTGCTGCTCAACTTCTTCGGCGGGCACTTCGTCGCGGTTAAGGAAGCGTGGGCGAGCGAATGCAATGTGCACTGCAATGTCGTGCGCAAGCTCTGCCGTTCCGCCTTCGAGCTCAACCATCACGCCGTTGATTCCACGGTCGCTTTGGATGTGGAGGTAAGAGTCGACAACGCGACCCTCAACAGCCTCGAAGCGAGTCACGCGGCCAAGAGCAATGTTCTCCTTCAGCGAAACGTTGAGCGACTGGATCTCGTCCTGCTTGGACTCTGCGCCCCTGTCGCCGTCTTTTGCGACGAGATTTGCGAGCTCGTTGACGAGGTTCACAAAGTCAGCGTTCTTCGCAACGAAGTCGGTCTCGCACTTCAGCTCGACGAGAGCAGAACCCTCATCAGTGATTGAAACGGCGACTGCACCCTCTGCGTTTTCGCGGTCTGCGCGCTTGGCTTGTTGAGCCAAGCCCTTTTCGCGGAGCCACTGCTGAGCAGCTTCGTAATCACCATCGCATTCAGTAAGAGCCTTCTTTGCGTCCATCATTCCTGCGCCAGTGGCCTGACGGAGGGCTTGCACGTCTTTTGCGCTAACGGTTGCCATTTGGGGAATTACTCCTGAGGTTGTGATTCGGACGATGCTGCAGCTGCGCTGGCCATGCGGGCCGCGCGTTGTTGTGCCTGCAGCGCTGCTTCTTGGCGAGCGCGAGCTTGTTCGGCTGCCTTCTTTGCTTCTGCTTCTGGGTCTGGAGCCGACGGAGGTTGAGGTGCTCCGGGGTTCTTGGCGGCAACCATGCGGCCTTCTTTGACGGCGTCGGCAATAACGCGACACATCAAAGAACCAGAACGAATGGCGTCGTCGTTTCCAGGGATGACGTATGAAATGACATCGGGATCGCAGTTGGTGTCGACAACAGCAACAACCGGAATGCCCAGCTTGTTGGCCTCGGTAACAGCGATGTGTTCCTTCTTCGTGTCGATGACAAAGATTGCGTCTGGCTTGCGCTCGAGGCCGCGAATACCACCAAGGTTGCGCTGCAGCTTCTCGAGTTCACGAGTCAGCAGTAGCGCTTCTTTCTTGGGCATGTTCTCGAAGTCGCCGGCGGCGCGCATGCGCTCGTATTCCTGCATCTTCTTAACGCGAGTGCTGATGGTCGAGAAGTTGGTGAGCATTCCACCTAGCCAACGCTCGTTGACGTATGGCATTTGACACTGGTTGGCAAACTCGGCAACCGGGTCTTGGGTTTGCTTCTTGGTTCCCACAAAGAGGATGGACCCGCCGTTTGAAACAAGGTCACGAACGAACTTGTAAGCGGTGTCGATGCGGTTCAGCGACTGGTTGAGGTCGATGATGTAGATGCCGTTGCGCTCGCCAAAGATGAATCGCTTCATCTTTGGGTTCCAACGACGTGTCTGGTGACCAAAGTGAACGCCTGCGTCCAAGAGCTGGCGCATGGTTACAACTGCCATGAAATACCTTCCGTTTGCTTGGTTGATGAAACCACCAAGGCACTACGCCTTTCGGCGACCTCACAACGACGGATGCCGCTGCGCCTTGACGGTGATAGGGCCCGGGCCTGGTGCCTGGGACTGGACGGTCATTACCCTAGTCGGTTGACGGACCGGACAGGCTGCCTCGCGAGGCCAAGTCCGATGAGACCGCCGACCGCTAGACCGGCAACAAGCACACCACTACCGGCCCGCTTGACAGCCTGTTGCCCGACGGCTTGTTGCTTGATGGCTTGTTGCTTGATGGCTTGTTG
>JBDIBA010000045.1:0-13486 GCA_039812705.1 Acidimicrobiia bacterium | reverse complement strand
ATCGGAACAATGACCAGCGCAGCCAGGATCGAAGCGACGATCTTGCGACGCCGAGTGTTCAAGAGGCGCCGAATCGAGGACTGAGGACGTATCATGATGCGGACCATCTGTCAACGATACGGCTCTGACCGGACATAGGCTACCTGTTATATGACGATTTGGTTGCAACCGTTACCTTTATGTCATACCCATCTGCCGTCGTCTGCCGATACGCCGTCAACCAGGTAGAATTAATACCCGAAATCGAAGAAAGGTCGCAGATAACGCATGACCCAGACAAAGTTCGCTGTTGGTGACAAGGTCGTTTACCCTCACCACGGAGCCGCGACAATCGAGAAGCTTGAAGAAAAAACCGCCTTTGGTCAAACCAGGGATTACTTCATCCTTCGCATCGCATACGGGGACATGACCGTTTCTGTGCCGGCCGACAACACCGAAGGCGTTGGCCTCCGCGAAGTCATCAACGACGAAGAGGTCGAAGAAGTCTTTGCGGTGCTGGGCAAGAAGGAAGCCCGCATGCCTACCAACTGGTCGCGCCGCTACAAGAACCACATCGAAAAGCTCAAGTCCGGCGACATCTACCAGGTGGCTGAGGTTGTCCGTAACTTGTCCCTCCGCGACACCGACAAGGGCTTGTCGGCAGGTGAAAAGCGAATGCTCGGCAACGCGCGTCGCATCCTGGTTTCAGAGCTCTCTTTCGCTCTCAATGTTGACGAGGAAGAGGCAGAAAAGCGTTTGGCCGAGGCATTGATCCCGGCAAAGGCCAAGGCCGAAGCCAACTAATCACTGTCTGCAAAGTCAGTTATTGAGAAAGGACCGGTGGGTTAGCCCGCCGGTCCTTTTCTTTGTGTGGCCGTGGTCGCCCAACTCGAATGCCACGAATCTGGCGAAGCCGTTTTTCATTGCGCCCTAGGGTGATGCGCTGTGAATGTGTGGGCAGTCGTTGTTGCGGCCGGTTCGGGAACCCGTTACGGGGGCGCCAAGCAATATGAGGCAATTGGCGCTGAGCGTGTAATCGATCGTTCGTTGCGCATTGCTGGACAAGCTTGCGACGGCGTGGTTGTCGTTATTCCGTCGGGCGACACGGCCTTGGGTCTTAGCGCCGACGTAGTGGTTGGCGGTGGCGCAACGCGCAGCGAGTCTGTGCGCGCGGGATTGTCTGCCTTGCCACCCGATGCAACTCACGTTTTGATTCACGATGCCGCGCGACCAATGGCCAGCGCGCAACTTTACGGCCGAGTGATTGACGAACTCCGCAACGGCGCAAAGGCTGTCATTCCCGGCGTGGCTGTGACCGACACAATTAAACGCGTGTCGGCCAGCAACGAACAACCCAATTCAGCGCGCGTTGTTGTGCAAACGGTTGATCGCAACGAGCTTGTTGCTGTGCAGACTCCACAAGGTTTTGATTTGGCGTTGTTGTTGCAGGCTCATCAATCTGGGGACGAGGCCACTGATGACGCGGCGCTCATGGAACTCAGTGGTGTGGAGGTGCAAGTGATCGACGGTGAAGAGACGAACCGCAAGATCACCTCACGACGTGACCTTGCGGTTCTTTCGCTTGCGGTAGACGCCGAAGCAACAACAACCAATGACGGTGCGAGCGAATTTGGAGCAACAAGTTGATGATGAGAATTGGCCACGGTTTTGATTCGCACCGTTTCAGTGACGATCCGAATCGACGACTGATGTTGGGTGGTGTGTGCGTTCGCGACGACAACGGCCTTGCCGGAAACTCCGATGCCGATGTTGTGATGCATGCCGCCACCGATGCCGTGCTCGGCGCGCTCGGGCTTGGTGACATTGGTTCGTACTTTGACCCGACAGATGCACAGTGGTCCGACGCTGACAGCGCACAGTTCTTGGCTTTTGCAGTCGGCAAGGCGCGCGAACAAGGTTGGCAAGTTCAGAACATTGACTGCACGGTGCTTGCCGAAACTCCCAAGCTTGCACCCCATAGGGACGCCATGGTGGCGAACATGACGGCGTTGTGCGCGGCGCCGGTCAACGTCAAGGCAACAACGGCCGAGAAGATGGGTGCATTTGGTCGCGGCGAGGGCATGGCGTGTTGGGCCGTAGCCTTGTTGACTCAAGAACAACCAGATTCGTCACTCAAATTGAAGTCAGGAAACCGATGAGACGCCCCAACCAAACGAGGAAACCACCCAGTTCGAATAGCCGAGCCCCGCAGCGAGACCCCAAGGGCTTGGGCACGGGTGGCGGGCTTGGTGGGGCTCAGGTCGAGGGACGCCAAAGCGTCCGGGAGTTGTTGCGAGCCGGAAAGCGCCGCGTAAAAGAGGTGTGGGTGTCGGACTCGTTGGACGACGCGCCCATCCTCGACGAGATTGCCGAGCTGTGTCGCGAGAACAGGGTCACGTTGCGTGAGGCCGCTCGGACGCGCATCGACGCAATGGCGCAGACCGACAACCCTCAAGGAGTGGTTGCCAAGACGACCCCGCTTGACCAGGTCCAACTGGAAGACCTTTTCAAGGTGAAGGGCTCAGACTCGGCGCCATTCATTGTTGCCTTTGATGGCGTGACCGATCCTCACAACCTCGGGTCGTTGTTGCGAAGTGCCGAATGTGCCGGAGCAACGGGTGTGGTTCTTCCGAAACACCGCAGTGCTCACATCACCCCAACGGTTGCCAAAGTCGCAGCCGGCGCAGTCGAATATCTGCCGATGGCCTTGGTTGCCGGTCTTGCATCTGCTGTCACAACAGCAAAAGAAGCCGGCATCTGGGTGGTTGGACTCGACATGGATGCAGATGTCGAAATATCTAAACTCCCTGTTGCTGACCAACCGGTGATGGTTATTTTGGGTGCAGAGGGTGACGGAATCAGCCGCCTTGTCCGCCAAAGATGCGATGTTGTGGCCGCAATTCCACAGAACGGTCAGATTGATTCTCTGAATGTCAGCGCAGCAGGTGCAGTGGCATTCTTCGAGGTCAGCAGGCAAAGACGCAGCTAGAAAGCCGCAAAAAGCGAGCCTTTATCAAGCTTTCTGCGCGGAATCAATAGCCGATCGGCTCAAGTCTCACCGAGCGTGGTCGATGTTATTTATGATCCCGCCCACAAGGGGCGAGCACGAACAATTCAAGGAAGAGAGATTCATGCTGAACTCTAAGAAAAGCCGCAAGGGAGCAATCGGTGCTGCAGTACTCGCCGGCGTTCTCGCAGTATCTGGTTATGCATTGACAGACGTCCTCGGCGTACCGGCTGACAGCCACGCAGGTGACGGAACCGAAGCCATCGAGAACGTAGTAGCGACCAACGTTCACTACACGTTGAACGGAACTGACCCATCAGTTGTTGACTCAATCGAGTTCGCCTTGGCTCCCGGCGTTGCTTCTGGTGGTGCTGTTTGGGTACAGCCAGTGAGCACTGGTGCAACCATCACCGCTGGTTCAACCGCTGGCGCTTGGTACTCATGTGACATCACCACGCTTACCGCTCCTGTGTGTGCAACCACTGGTGCAGCTACACCTCTAGCTGCCGCTGACATTGACCAAGTTCGAGTAGTTGCTGCTGACTAGTAGCCCAGTCGAACAACTGGTTTGAAGAAAGGGTCCCTCCGGGGGCCCTTTCTTCGTTTATCCCCAAGGTTCTGGCCACCTGTGGATAACCGTCGATATCTGGCTGCTTGCCTGGTCAAAGGCGGGATTTCTCAGTTCGACGCTTGTGGGCCCGATGGGGAACCTAGAGCCATCTAGGCAATCTGACCAAGGAACTAGTCGTGGATCGATCTGAACAAGGCATTCAGAGCGTGGGTGAACGCAACGTGCGTTTCATTCGTGCTGCCTTGTTTTCGGTTCGCAATGCATCGACAAGCGAACATCTTGTGTCTGACGGATCTTGTGTTGCAGGGGATCGCCAATGGTGAAACCTAACTTGCAACGCAGGAACAAACCGCAGCCAAAGCAACGGCCCGAAGAGTCGCGCAGCAAACGAATTGTTTCGTGGATTGTTGTTGCAACAATTCTCTTCGGCATTTGGTACTTCATTCTTCCGCCTTCGCTTGGCGGCAAGACGCTGTTGTTGACAACGCGCGGCATTTCAATGCAACCGTTGTTGCACCAAGGTGATCTTGCAATATTGCGCAAGCAGTCGACTTACAAAGTCGGCGACGTTGTCCAGTACCACAGCACTGCAATCAATGCGCCGGTGTTGCACAGGATCATCTCCGCCGAAAACGGTACCTATTCAACACAAGGTGACAACAACAACTTTGTTGACCTTGACCACCCAAGCACGCGTGACATCAACGGAAAGATGATCAAGAGCTTCAAGGGTCTTGGTAACAAGATTGGTTGGATCAAGTCGTTGCCTGCTCGCATTGTTGGTGCAGTGCTTGTCGGCATTGCGGTTTACGGACTGTTTGCGAACCGGAATAAGGACGAAGAGGAAGCTTCCGCAAAGAAGAAGACTCGCCGGACGCTTCGGCCCCCCGGTCGTTCCAAGCGCGAAGAGATTGACGCGTCGGTGATCGAGGCGCAGTTGCGTGGCGTTGCCAGCACCCCTAATGCGCACGCACCTCAAGGGCCTCCGACAGCCGCCTTGGCTGCAAGTCAGGCCACTCGGTCAGGCGAGGAGTCGATTGCATCGGTTGACCCGCCTCCTGGTGGTTTACAAGGTGACGAAGACGGCGGGCCCGGTGCAACCAATGGTGGTCTGGCCTCACGGGGTGTCAACCGGTTGGCGGCAATCCGTCCAAGAGCAGTTCACTTGCCGAGTCGCGCAGCATGGTCGCGTCTCGGTCTTGGTGTATTCGGCGTTATTGCCGCTGTCTCGATTGTCTTTACGGTCGTCGCATTTCGTCACCCGGTGTCGGAAGCAAAAGATCAAGTGATCTTCTACACAATGAAGGGATCATTTGATTACACGGCACAGGCAACCGGTGGCGACGTCGTTTACCGTGACGGTCTGGTTCGCACAGGTGACCCCATCTACCTCGCAATGGTGCGCCAGCTGTCGGTGTCATTCCAGTTTGAGTTGGATTCGCCGAGTCGTTTCAACGGTGGCGGAACAGTCCAACTTGATGTTGTTCTGAAAGGTGCTTCTGGTTGGTCGCACCCTGTCGGCGTTGCTGAAGTCTTGCCGTTTGAGGCTCGCGACGGACGCGCAACAGCACTTATCAACATCGAAGAATTGCAAAGCATTATTCGCCAGGTTTCTGAACTGACGCGCGTTGCCGACAGCTCGTTCACTTTGACGATCTCGCCTCGAATTGTTGCCAAGGGATCGCTCGGCGGACAAAAGCTAGACACAACGTTTACGCCGTCGTTGGACATGACGTTCAACAACTCGATCATGAAGCCACCAGCGGCAACCGCGGAAGCTGCAAACGGAGCTGCAAGTCCCGCAGGCCCTGAGGGTCTGAACGAAGACAGCGCCAAGCTGAGCGGTTTGGAAGTTAAGCAAAATGGACAGCTGGCGGTTGCAGCAGGCACACCTCAGCACTTGCGCACTCTTGGAGGTTCGGTTGCAGTTGTAACGCTGCGCATGATCTCCGTCGGCGGCTTGCTGATTGGTGTTCTGGGAATTGCTTTGTGTTTGCGGAGGCGTGCAGGTGCGCAAAGCGATGGCATTGAAAGTGAAGAGTTCGATGCAATTCGCCATCACGCCGAAGAAGTGCAAGCGCATCAGCGACTGTTTGTGCCTGTAAGTGGATTGCAAAAGGCCGCGATTGGACAGTTGCTTGTCGAAGTCGACAGCTTGGATGACCTTGCGCGCATTGCTGACAATCACGAAGCATTGATCTTCCAAGAGCAGGACAATGACCGCGAGATCTATGCGGTGACGCATGGCGGAATTACGTATCGCTACTGCTTTGCACCGAAGGACTTTGCTAAGGGTGCACCTGTCAAGAGTGGTGGTGTTGAAAAGCGCGACGCAAAGAGCGTTTCATCAGTTGCAACTGCACAGCAAGACTGGCGAACGGCTGCAGCGGGCCGCCGCAAGGCTGCGCAGAACCCGAACCGTCGATTCCGGGTTCGTGAGAGCGAAAACGAATATCACCCACCAAGTGATCCTGTTGGTGACGCCGGTCAACCTGTGGCACCTGAGGCCACTGCAACTCCTGCGGGCAACTCTGCGGCGACCGAGGTGGCGATCAAGGCGCCGCAACCGCGAGCCAAAACCAAGACCACTAAGACCAAGACCACTAAGACCAAGACCGCCAAGGCTGAAGTGCCCGTAGCTGAAGTGCCCGTAGCTGAAGCGCCAGTCCAAGATTCCGAACCCGATTCGACCAAGCAAGCCGCCGCGGCCAAGGAGAGGAAGCCGCGCAAGCCAAGGGCTCGCAAGGTGAAAGCCGACGCTGTTGAGGCAGGCCCGGCAGAAGAGTCAGCAGCGAGTCCAGAAGTGGGACCAACTTCAGACACGAGCCCAGAGGCAGCGGAATAGATGGCCCGCCAGACACGTCGGCGTTCATCTCGGCGTAGGTCCAAAAGGGGTCCAGTTCGGCTTACTCCGGCAATGCGGGCAGCGGCCTTTGCGATTGGCGCAACCGTGGTGGCTTTTGGCCTGCTGACGTCCTTGGTGGCTGTTACCGGGGTTATTCAGATTGGTCCGTCGACAATCTCCACGAAACTTGAGTCCATGACGCCTAATGACTTGCGCCCTAGCGAGTGTGTTGGAGCCGGAATTGAGGTGAGCCACGTGACCTCGGGCGGGGTAAACGTCGTTGGTGTCGCCGGTGGCGACCTCATTTTGGCCAGTCAAGACACGGCGACCATTGTCGGCGGCACCGGCAACGACTGCATTGTGGCTGGTCAGGCCGCCCAGGTCGATGGCGGAGGTGGGGCAAACGATGTCTGCATCGGCTCCGCGACGGCCGCGATGGTGAATTGCGCCACACAAATACGCGTTCCTTGAGGCTTCAGATCGCCTGAAAAACGCCGATATCTGACTTGGGTGTTTGTGCGCCGAGTGAGAAACATGACAGACCTGATTCATCGCCACCAGCAAAAACGAGCCTCAGCTGGCTTTTCGCGGAAGCAGCGAAGGTCGTCCTCCATCTCGTCTAGAGGCGGGGAGCACGGTGTTGCTCTCGTAGAGACGGCGATTGTCTTGCCTGTTCTCTTGGTGATGATGTTCGGCGCTTTGGAGTTTGGTTACCTGTTCATGCACGCGGCTGCCACGGCCAATGGCGCGGCGGTGGGCGCACGAGCGGGTGCAGCGACTGCTCGCGCACCCGTCGAAGACACGCGAATTCTCGATCAGGTGGCAAGTCGCAAACTGGCGTTGATGAATGCTCGTTACGTCGTCATCTACAAGTCGGTGACTGCTGACGGCAAGCTGCCGGCAGCGTGTGCAACGGGTACTTCTGTGCCGGGCAGCTGCAACAGTTATGCAGTTCAGGCCGACGGCACTTTGGCGGGTAGTGAATCGGCGTGGCCCTCAACTTCTCGAAAGCCCGGCAGCGATTATCTCGGAGTCGCCATTCTTGGCCAGCACAAGTGGCTAACGGGAATGTTCGGTAACGGCCCCACTCTTGAAGATGCGGGCGTTGTCTTGCTTGAGCCCAAGGTCGCAGAAGTTGGCCCGGCCTCGAATGCCGTGGCTGCCAATGAGGGCCCCCCCTGGGGGACCGGTACAAAGGACAAGAACATGCCAGGTCTCGGCGGGTCATATACGGGCTGGTTTTTCAACAACAGCGACGACAGCGAGCCCGGCGCTGCAAGCGCTGGCGGTGGGGGTGGAAGCCTGTGATGGCTTTTCCAAACCTTGTACAACGTGCGGTGCAGGCTCACAGGTCTGCTGAGAACGAGTCCGGCATTGCCCTTGTGGTCACTGTCATTTTCGCCCTTGTTTTCTGCTTGTTTGTCGCCTTCGGTGTCGACCTTGGAAACTGGTACTTGCAAGCCCAACGTGTTCAGAGAGCGGCGGATAATGCAGCGTTGGCAGCCGCGGTGACATTGCCGTCGCCTAATGCGTCGGCGACTGCGTTCCAAGCTGCGCAGCGCAACGGTTACGCGCAAGGCCCTAACGTTGAGGTGTCGGCAATGAGCGCGGGTAGCCGTGCGGTCGTGAGCATTACGGACCGCGAAGTTGAGACGTACTTCATACGGTTCGTAATTCCGAAGCTTTCGATCAAGAAGAGCGCAACCGCGGAAAAGAGTTCGAGCTTGCCGCTGGGAAGTCCGTACAACATTCTTGGCGGTGGAAGCCTGTCGTTGCCGAAGGCTGGCGGCGGCACCTTTCAATCCAACACTTGGCTTGCCATCAACGGACCTTGCACGGCTCGAGAAGACGGCGACTATTTCGGCAGCCGCTACATCGGCAACAAGTCGGCGACAAAGACGAGCTGCCCCGGTGGCGTGGATAACCCTGTCTACGACCGCACGGGATACTCGTATTACATCGATGTTCCGGCCGCTCAGTCGAGTGCGATTGGAGTCAAGCTTTATGACCCGGCGTACTGGCCTGATGCCGGTGGCCCGGATCAAGAAACGACGATGTCGGGTGACCTTCAGGGCTGTATCGCCACGATGTATCAGTTGTGGGGGATGAACGGTTCAACCGAACAACTGCTTGAACAAAAGACCTACCGCTGTTTCTCACAATCTGCGCGTCCGGCTCAGTGGGTGGACTTTGCGACCATTCCTGCCAACACGTCGGGCATTGACCGCGAGTATCGCGTTCAAGTTTCCACTTGGGACTTTTTGAACACCGGTAACTCGACCGACAACGGTTGGGGAGCTAACGCGTTTGCGATCATGGCTCAACCAAACAACAAGCAAGAAGTTTGCGACGCTCGCACCGACAATGCGTGTCCAAAGGTTTTTGGCAAGACTGCAATTTCGTTGCTCAACAACTTTGCCGGTGTGACGGGTGCGAACACGGCACGGTTCTCTCTGGCTGGAGTTGCGCCTGAGTACAGCGGGACGACAATTGACTTGAGCATCTTTGACCCCGGCGAAGGTGTGAAAAGTATTGAAGTTGTGATGCCAAACGGGACTCTGGCCACGTTTAACTGGAAGGCTTATCCCGAAGATGTTCCGTACTCGGGCACCAGCGTGACAAGTATTGAAACGGGTGGCCTGGGACCGCAGCCTTATGCGAATGAGGGCATGAGCCCGGGGAGCAACTACAAGTTCAACGACAGACGCATTGTCATCAGCATCCCGGTTCCTGCGGACACGGCGCAGTGGCTGGGTCCCAATGGGGACAACTGGTGGCAAATTCAGTACACGATTGCCCCGGGCAGCGCACCAACCCCAGACCGAACTACTTGGGGTGCCGACCTCGGCGGTGATGGGCCCGCTCACCTCGTGAGAAACGGTAGCTGAATAGCCCCAGCGTCGAGTTTTAACTGCTCAAAGGGCACGTAAAGGCTAAGGCCTCGTCGTTATCGGCCGATACTGTTCCTGTGAACCCTTTTTCGACGAACGCTAATCCGCCTCGGGTTTTCACGCGTTTACGTTTGGCTTCGAAAAGGGCATCGGCGTTTGGTCGTGGGTTTGGCGAAAAAGGCGCAACGCTTGTTGAGACGGGAATCGTCATGCCCATCTTGTTGTTGATGATGTTTGGCGCCATCGAGTTCGGATACCTCTTCATGCACAGCGTTGCGATTGCCAACTCGATTGCAACCGGCGGACGCGCTGGGGCGGCTACAGGTTCGACGGTTGTTGCAGATGAACGGATCATCAAGCAAGTGCAAAGCCGCAAGCTTGCGCTTGTTGGTGCGAAGTACTTGATCGTCTACAAGGCCTCCGGCGCAGACGGCAAAGCGCCTTCGCAGTGCACGAGCGGAGGATCGGTTGCAGGTGTTTGCAACGTCTACACCGTCAACAGTGACGGTTCGGTGGCTGGAAGTGACGCAGCATGGCCCGCAAGTTCACGCAATGCTGGTTCTGACTATCTCGGCGTTGCAATTGTTGGCAAGCACCAATGGTTGTCGGGTGTTTTTCCAGACTCGGTTGAACTGCGCGACTCTGGCGCAGTGTTGATCGAGCCACAGGTTGCACAGGTGGGGCCCGCGAACAATGCGGTTGCGTTCGGTGAGGGTCCCAAATGGGGAACCAATACGCTCGGCAATCCAGGAAACGGCGGACTGCCGACCGGGCCTGCCCAATACAAAACCTTCTGGGAGGGCAACTTGGAAACTCAAGGAACCGGCGGTGGGGACCAGGGATCTGGCGGAACGACTCAGTACTGATGACAAGGCCGACAATGAAGGCAAGTAAGAAAATCAACAGCGCCAGGAAGCGCGACGAGAGCGGTATCGCTCTCGTGCTGACTGCAATCTTCTGCATTGCCTTTTGTGGGCTTGTCGCCTTTGGTGTCGACCTCGGTTATTGGTACTTGCAGTCGGAGCGCATTCAGCGGGCGGCAGACAACGCAGCGCTTGCTGCGGCCGCCTCGCTGCCGTCGAGCAATGCAGCATCGAAGGGAATCGAGGCCGCGCGCAAGAATGGTTACGCGCCCGGAGGCAACATCAGCGTCAATGTCGATGCAGCCGGAAGTCGCGCAGTTGTCACTGTGTCGAATAATGACGTTCCAACGTTCTTTGCAAAGTTCGTCATTCCTCACTTGAAGATTGGCCGGACGTCGACTGCGGAGAAAAACTCTTCGTTGCCAATGGGCAGTCCTTACAACGTCTTGGGAACAGGCGATTTGGCTCTCAACATGAAATCGGGCGGCGCGTTTCCGAAGTCGAATACCTGGTTGGCAATCAACGGACCCTGCTCCGCACGTGAAGATGGTGACTATTTCATGAGTAAGTACATCGGCAACAAGGCAACGAACAAGACAACGTGTCCTGGCACCAAGACGAATGCCGCGTATGACATCAATGGTTACAGCTATTTCATCGACGTTCCTGGTCCCCAGACGAATGCCGTGAAGGTTCGCTTGTACGACCCCGGTTACAACCCCAAGGCAGACAAAGAATCTCCCGACGGAAACCTCACTCAATCTGGCGACGTTGCGGGAAGTCAAGACACGATGTACTGGCTGTGGCAGATCAACGACGACGATTCCGAGACTCTCGTTCACACTTTCGGTTATCGATGGTTTGGTGACACCGCACTCCCGGGCAAGTGGGTTGACTTCGCGACCATCCCCGGCGCGAACGTTCCAACGGGTCGCAAGTATCGCTTGCAAGTCGCTGCACGCGATTCGGAGATGACGGGCTCACACGCTCCAAGGAGTTGGAGCGTCAATGCCTTTTCGATCATGGCCGACACTGGTGATGGCAAGGTTTGCGACTCGCGAACCGATGCGTCGTGCCCACTGGTCTACGGCAAGACCGCGGTGTCGTTGTTGAACAACGTTGCAGCCGGCGTCAACAACAAGGCAACTTTCATGTTGGCAGGTGTTGCAGACAACTTCGCCGGCTCCAAGGCTTCGGTGTCGATCTTCGACCCCGGCGAAGGGGTGCAAAGCATCGAAGTGTTGATGCCAAACGGCCAATTGGGAACCTTCGACTGGAAGGGTTACCCCGAAGATGTCAGCTATTCGGGTTCGGGCGTCACGTCAATTGACGTCAGCGGGTTTGGCCCACAGCCCTATGACGGCGACGCGGCCCAGCCCGGCACCAACTACAAGTTCAACGATCGCCGCGTTGTGCTCGATCTGCATATTCCTGCCAATACAACAGACTGGAAGGGCGCTGGTGGAAACAACTGGTGGCAAATTCAATATACGTTGAAGCCGGGTTCGACGCCGCTGCCCGACCGCACTACGTGGGGTGCCGATCTGGGTGGAAACGGTCCGGCTCATCTCGTGAGGAATTAGGCCGAAGGTATCTGTGATGAGGCGTTTTAGGAGAGGTGAGACCGGAGCCACGATGGTCGAAGCTGCCATCACCCTGGTTGTGATCTCCTTGTTGATGTTTGGCATTGTTGCGGCTGGTCTGATGGCACGTTCCTATGCGGCCGTTCAGAATGCCGCGGCTTCTGGCGCGCGAGCAGCCTCTGTCGGCGCTACCGGAGCGGACTCTGACTATCTGGCCATGGAGGCTGCCAAGCGCAACCTCAGCTCCATTTCCTTGTCGAGCGTCAGCCAGTTTGTTGTCTACAAGGCGGATGCCTCGAAGGACCCGGCCCCGGCCGCATGCTTGAGTGGAACCGCCGGGGTGGCCGGGTTGTGCAACGTGTATGGGTCCAGCGACATGTTGTTGTCCGCGGGCGCTTTTGGTGCGACGGGTTACAACCGAGATGACAAGTGGCCCGCTGCTAGTCGTCAGGCCAGTCGCACTCAGGGTGTCGACATTGTTGGCGTGAGCATCACGGCGCGTTGCGACTGCTTTACAAAGGTGTTCGGTTTCGACCCGATCATCACCCGTTCCGCCACAGTGCCAATCGAAGCCCAGAGCTATTAACCCTTTTCCTCGCGCCCTCGCGCCCTCGCGCCCTCGCGCCCTCGCGCCCTCGCGCCCCGTGCGCCCTTGTGCTTCTCGTTGACGTTGCGGACATTTCGCGCGCGGCGACCAGGGGTTTTGTGAACGAAATCGTCCCTAAGGTCAATGAGAAGCACGAAAGGCGCGCGTCGGAACAGGCCTGAAGGCGAGTATGCGAGCGGGGAAATGTGGAGCCGAAGGTCGGATTCGAACCGACGACCTGACGCTTACAAGGCGCCTGCTCTGACCAACTGAGCTACTCCGGCAACGGGCTAGATGGTAGCGATTAAGAACACCTCTTGTGCCTGCTTGTGTGGAAGGCTAAGCACTCCCTTGAATCGAGCTGATTCGAGGAATGGCGAGGCGCCCTGACGCGGGCCGTCTCAGAGTTGTCAGAAAGGTCGCATTAATGAGCCAAGCAGCACCAATGGGTGGGTTTCCCGAGTCCTCCAAGGCGGCTACCAGCAAGGTCGGCCCCATTGCGTTACTGGCCCTCTTTGTGGTGGTTGGAGTTGCCTTGTTGCACGCACTGGACAAGACCCCATCGGTGAGCGAGCGGACTCTCGAGGCCACCGAGGCTGCAACCAGCGCCGCTAGCGCGCCAGTGGCCCCGGTCACGCCGACCACTTTGGCTCTTCGTACCCCGAGTGAGGTCAAGGTTCTTGTCACCAACGGAACCCAGGTTTCCGGGGTGGCTGCAAAGTTCAATGACGCATTGCGTCCGCGCGGTTACCAGCTTGGTACGCCGGGTAACACCACGGCGCCAACCACCGAAAGCTCGATCCAATACGCATCGGGCTACGAAGCAGAGGCCAAGGCGCTTGCTTCATCGCTCAACCTTCCTGAAGACATGGTGAAGGCAATGGGCAGCCCGGCTCCCGTCGCGGACACGCAAATGTCAAACGTGATTGTTGTTATCGGTGACCAGCTGTCCAAGAACCCGCCTGCGTCAACATCGAGTGCACAAACCAATTCGACCGTGATTGGTCCGCTGCAATCAAGCAACAACAGCACCAGCGGTACGACGGTTGCCCCAGGTGCAGCTTCGGCTGGCAGCGCAACGGGTGCGACTTCGGGCTCGTCTTACTCAAGCGGCGCCTCAACCGCATCGACGGTGACCACAACGCCACTTCGCTAACAACG
>JBDIBA010000044.1:0-14319 GCA_039812705.1 Acidimicrobiia bacterium | reverse complement strand
GCAGCGGGTGCCGACACGCCAATCAATTTATAGGTCATGCTCTAGCCATGAGCCAGGTTGACTTTGACACCATTCGCACCGAGCTTCGCGATCACCTGCTTGCGCACAGCGTGAAAACCGGTGATTTCACGTTGAAATCCGGGGCAAAGAGCAAGTGGTTTATTGACGCCAAGCAGACGGCCACTCGTCCGGACGGAATGCTGCTAGTCGCTCAGGCCATGCTTGAGTCCCTGCCAGACGACATTGATGCGATCGGCGGACTGACGATGGGCGCAGATCCGATTGCGTTTGTGACTGCGGCGGTTGCTGCAACGCAAGGTCGTGAGTTGGTGGCGTTCAGCGTTCGCAAGGAAGATAAGGGCCACGGCGCCGGAGGCCGAATTGCCGGCGCGCTTCGCCCGGGTCATCGGGTAGCAATTACTGAGGACTGCGTTACGCGCGGCACATCGCCAATTGAAGCGGCCCGCGTGGTTCGAGACTTTGGCGCCGAACCGGTGATGATCGTGCCGGTAGTTGACCGTGGTGGCTCTTGTGGGCGTCTTGCCAAGGAAGAAGGCATTGTCTTTGCGCCTATCTTGACGGCGCCAGACCTGGGCTTCGACTACGAAGGCGGATTGCCGGCCTAATGGCCCGAGCGACCTGATGTCGCGCGCCTGTTTGCGCGCCGCAGCTCAACCTTGTTGGGATCAATGCCCAATTCTTCAAGCTCCAGTCGCGCAAGGGCTCTGTAGCGCCCAGCGGCAATGTCGCCTAATGGATCCTTTGACACCCTGGCAATGCTTTGCAGCGGTTGATGCATGGCTGCGCGATTGGCGAGCAGTTCCATCCAACCTGGATCGTCGGCGAGTGCAGTCACCCCGCGGACCTGTTTCATCCAGCGAAGACGGAAGTAGGCAGCGAGCGCAATAGCCATGACGATTGGAACAAGTGCGGTAGTCCATCCGAGTAGCGAGGCAACGTGTGTAACCGAGTCGGCCTGATTGTTGGCGGCGTCTTGGATGGAGTCGGCGGGCGCAGACACGTTGCCCACCCGGTCCTTGACGAACCCCGGAAGGCTGCTTTCCAAATTGTTGACCTTGTCGCCCAGTGACGATGCAGAGTTTGCAACAGCCTCGGTTGGCGCCCTCAAAGTGTTGACAATGCCGTAAACGAGGCGACCGATGAGCGACCAGCCGACAATCCAGGCGATCAAGAGCACGTCCCAAAAGATCTGACGGCTTCGAACTCTTGCGGAATGTCCATAGAACATGGGTGCAGTCTGACGCAGACTTAGCGTGGAAGACTGACGCCCTGGAATCTTGATCCACCCTTGGAGGGAATCGTGTCAGCCCCAAATGCCGTCTACTCGGTGCGAATGCGCGTACAGCTTGTTAACGAAGCAGGAGCATTTGCGCGGCTCGCGACCGCGATCGGCAACGAGGGGGGAGTCCTTGGGCCTCTTGAGATCATCGATGTGTCTCACTCGCTAATGGTCCGTGACGTAACGGTGATGGCCAGCGATGCCGACCACGTGTCGCGCATTCGAAGTGCCGTCGACGAACTAGAGGGAATCACGGTTCTTGAAGTCGTAGATCGGGTGCTTCAAATGCACAGAGGCGGAAAGATCGAAGTGCATTCGCGGTTGCCGGTGATTACTCGCGACGAGTTGTCCATGGCGTACACGCCCGGAGTCGCTCGAGTCTGTCGAGAGATTGCAGAACGCCCCGAAGAAGTGCGTCATTACACAATTAAGGCAAACACCGTCGCGATTGTTTCTGACGGAACTGCCGTGTTGGGCCTCGGCAACATTGGACCGCATGCATCACTGCCCGTCATGGAGGGCAAAGCACTTCTATTCAAAGAGTTCGCCGACATTGATGGTTTCCCGATTTGTCTGACCATCGACCCTCCGAACGAGGACGGAACAGACCCTGGCGTTGATCAGATTGTCGACATTGTTACGCGCATGGAGCCTGTGTTTGGTGGTGTGAACCTTGAAGACATTGCGTCACCGCGCTGTTTTGAGGTCGAACGTCGTTTACGTGAAAACCTTGATATTCCGGTGTTTCACGACGATCAGCACGGAACCGCCGTCGTTGTTTTAGCTGCCCTTCGCAATGCTTTGAAGGTTGTTGGCAAGACGATGCACGATGTCAAAGTTGTTCAGGCTGGAGCCGGCGCGGCGGGGGTTGCAATCGCGAAGATTCTCAACTCCGCAGGTGTTGGCGAACACATCTTGTGCGACATCAGCGGTGTGATTCATGAGGATCGCGTAGAGCCCATCCTCACTGACAGCTGGGTTGTCGAAAACACCAATCCGAACGGGGTCACCGGCACTTTGCGCGACGCGATTGTTGGAGCCGACGTGTTCATTGGTGTTAGTGCGCCGAACCTTTTGCAGGCCGATGACCTTCGAACAATGGCGAAAGATCCGATTATTTTTGCGATGGCGAACCCAGACCCAGAGGTGCTTCCGAGCGAAGCATTGGGTGTCGCGGCGGTCTACGCAACGGGCCGCAGCGACTACCCGAACCAAATCAACAACGTGTTGGCGTACCCAGGCATCTTCCGTGGAGCGCTTGACGTTGGCGCAACGGACATAACCGAAAACATGAAGCTTGTTGCCTCTGAGGCCATTGCGGCAGAAGTGCCGGTTAGCGAGCTGTCACCCGACTACATCATCCCGAGCGTTTTTAATAAGAACGTCGTGACGCGCGTTCGCATGGCTGTGGCAGAAGCCGCGATTGCCGATGGAGTTGCGCGCGAAGAGCACTGATTCGCGGGCGATTATTGGCTAGTCCCCTGAAGGGCCAAGCTTGTGCTCGCCGGATTCAAGAGTGATCCACTCAAAGGCGGGTCCCATCTTGCAGGGCTTGATGTCGATCTCTTTCCAGACGCCGTTTATGACGTAGGGCTCGTAATCAAGCCATTCGTCTAGTTCGCGACGACTTGGAAAATCCATCACCCTCATTGAACCAATGGTGTCGCCGTTGTCGTTGAGGAGTGCCGTGGAAAAGAGGATCTGCCTTGCCGCGATCATGTCGTAGCCCAGTTCACGGTGGGCCCTCTGGGAGTCGTGGCGCCGTTGTGCGGCGTCGGAATCGGTTCCATCGAGAGCTGTCACGACGAATTGCATGAGTCCAAGCCTACTCGTGAGGTCGTGATTAGGCTCACTTCCATGATGAAACAAATTGCAGCAGCGGTTATTGGAATAATCATCGGTTTTGGTGGCGGGTACCTGTTGTTCGACAAGGACGAAACGGCTTCAAAGACGGATAACTCCGCCATGGAGCACTCGGCTGACACCACCATGGTCAAGATGAACGCCGACGGTACGCATGACCACCCGATGTTGGAAGTCGACAAATCCAAGCCGGTGCCAACCCTCAAGGTGGAAGCCACGAAGGACGCGATGAACGGCTGGAACATGCACCTGATTACCGAGAACTACACCTTCACGGGCGCAGATGTGAACAAGGACCCTGTGGCTAACACGGGTCACGCGCACATCTACGTCAACGGCGTGAAGGTTGCTCGTCCATACTCCGAATGGCAGTACCTGGACGCCGACAATTTCAAAGACGGTGAGAACAAGGTCCTTGTGACGCTCAACGCAAACAACCACGCCGAATGGATCATGGATGGCAAGCACATCCAGGCCGAAACGACAATTACGAACTAAGCGTTAGCTGGACCTCGTGTTACCGATCGACAAGGCGATCGGTAACACGAAGCACTAGGTCGTGGTCGAACCCGTCGGTATCCGTGCGTAGTGCGGTCTTGCTGTACCAGCTGGAATCCGCTTCACCATGAGGTCCGATTCCGGCGGCTTCACCAGCACCTGCGGGAACGACTACAGATGCAGCCTTGCCGTTCTCGTGTACGCCGAGAACTTCGGTTCCTGGCTTTGTGGTTCCGAAGTGGGACCCGCCTTCCCACCACATGTAGCGGGTTGTGCCGGACCAGGTGGTTTTAACAATCTCGCGGTTTGCGTACTTCGGACCTTGGTATGTGCCGACGCCGGGAATCCATCCCCAGCCGACGTTTCCAAACTGGCCAGCGAAGAAGCCACCGAGGCACAGTCCGAGGTAGTTGCCTCCGCCTTCGGTGTATTGGCGAACCGCTTGCTGTCCCGTGGTTGTGAGTTTTGGCCAGTCGGCATTGATGGTTCCGCCGCCGGGTTGGACGTAAAGGTCGACACCGGCAAGTGAGGCAGAGTTCAGCTTCTGGGCTTCAGATTCTCCAACGAACTTGATGTTCCACTTGTGTCGAGTGTCTTTGCGCAAAACGTTTGCCATTGCTTCGGGGCATCCCACGCATGCAGCGCCTCCGCGGTAGATGGCTGCTGTTTTGGTGGGCAGCTGTGGCGGGGCAGTTGTTGTTGTGGTGGTGGTTGCGGGAACTGTCGTTGTTGTCGAGCTAGTGGTTGTCGTTGTCGGCGGAACTGTTGTTGACGGTGAACTTGTCGTGGTCGTCGGAGCCGACGTCGTGGTTGAGCTGGTCGTTGTCGGCCTCGTCGTTGTGGTTGTCGGCAATGCGAGGAGCGCGGCCCATGTCTTGGTCTCCACGGTGCCCGTAACGGCCAAGTTGCGCCGTCCCTGGAATGTTCTGACGGCTGAGCGGGTCACGCTTCCGAAGTCGCCGTCCACCTTCAGTCCAGCGCTGTCCTTCTGGTTGAGCTGGGTCTGGATGATTTTTACGCAGCTACCCTTGCTGCCCATCGAAAACGTCTTCTTGCTGCATTCGGCGGCTTCATCGGCGAAGGCTCCGGTGATGGCGACCCCAAAGAGAAGCGCGAAGGTGGCAAGAAAAACCAGCACTTTCGAAAAGAATGCGGGTTTTTTGAACCGAATAGTCATGTGTTCATCCTTGTCAGGCAATGGGCGACCCTACGGTTGCCTTGTCCTCGTAAAGCTATCGACCGCTCTGGTTTGTTAAAAGAGTGGAAATGTCGGGTTTTGCCACGGAGGCGCTCCGCTGGATCCATAAGACCGACGTTATGGTTGATACATGAAACGACTAGTGCCGTCTGCCTCGATTGCTGACTCTCTCGATTGGTTCGTGGAAGATATTGCCAATCTCAAGACCCAGGTCCGTCGCCCTATTTCGTGGATCCGAGAAGTACGCGAAGCATTCGGGATTAGCGCAGTTGAGCTAGGCGAAAAGTTGGATATCTCACAACCCGCTGTCTCAAAATTGGAGCGGAGTGAGACGTCGGGGACGATTTCTCTCGGCAAACTGCAGGAGGTGGCCGACACAATGGGCTGCGATGTGGTGTACGCATTCGTACCGCGCAAGGGCACTTTCGTGAAGACTTCAAATGCGAATCAGAAGAAGTTGGAGAAGGCGCAGCGCGATCACCTAGCCCGGCCTCGATTTTAGTTGTCACGCAGACGGGCATGAGGAGTGCGGTAGACATTGATGTCGATCGCTTATGTGCCAACCTTGAGGTTATATAACCCAAAGGTTGGCACATAAGCGATCGAACGGTGTACCCAAGGTCCGCCGCATGCCGACCGCTTTAACCCACGCAAACGACCAACATCAAGAGCTATTTGTTGATTCGCGTGGCCGGATGCAGGTGCGGCCGTCGGCGAGGCCGTTGCCTCGGGACGCGTTGATTTCGGCTTCGATGGCTTGGACTGGGATCTAGAAGCTCAACCGCAGAACTATTCAAACGAAGCAATCGCTTCGGTCTCTCGAAAATTGAAAGACCACTACGGTCAAGATTTTGCAGTCCAATTCACGGCGGCACCGATATTTCCGAACCGCATGCAACTCGTTGCTCAGCACCCGAATGAGTTCGACCTGTTGGGTTTCATGTTTTACAGCGACTTCAGTTACAACTATTCGGACGAAGCCAGGAAGGCCAAGATCGTCGAGACGATCGACACCGCAGTTGGAATGGGAATTCCCGCAAGCAAGCTATTGATTGGTGCGACGACCGACCATCTGAATGAACCGCACTCAACCCCTGATGTGTACGTCGATGTGTACAACCAGCTTCGCGCGAAATACCCGGACCTCCGGGGCCTGTTTCACTGGGAAACGCTCATTGATCGCGATAACAACTGGGCATTCGTGAACCTGGCACGCGGAGCAGTTGGCTAGCGGCCGCTCTCGAGCCGACTGGCGTTGATAAGAGCTGAAATGGAAGAATCGGTAATGCCTAAATCCACCCTCAGCACGTCCAGTACCCCCGCACTCGTAGTGGCTGTGATCGTCTTCGCGGTTGTCGGGATGTTTTCCTTCCCGATTGCTTTCGCGCTCTTCGCCTTGGCTTTGCTCACCGTTTTGAACGACATTCGAGATGAGCTTCGAAACCGATCGAGCTAAAGATGCTTCGTCACCTTTGAGGTGCCCCTTCAAGGTTGTGCCAAATGAATTGCTGCTGTTCTTAGAAAAAAAGCGCCTTGTCCTGCTGATAGAACAAGGCGCTTTTTGGTGGTGGTCGGAGCCGGCGTCGATCCGGCGACCCCACGCTTTTCAGGCGTGTGCTCTACCAACTGAGCTATCCGACCGTGGCCGCAGACCTTAGTCGGTTGTCGTTGGGAGGCGGGCGGCACTCAGCGCCAAATTCTTCTCCATCCTGGAATATTTGTACGAAACAAACAGTTGTATGTCACAAGTAGTTGTATAGTGCAACAAAATTACTCGAGGATGTGAGAGGTGGAGAGGCCCGTGATTAATGACAGCACCACGAACGAGCTGCTCGACAGCTTCATCTCGCTTTCCCATGCAATTCGCAACATGAAGCACGAAACTCAGCTCGAAAACCGGGCGTCACTTGCCCTTCTCGGGCTCATTCACTCGGGTACGGCCACCCGCGTATCTGAAATCGCGCAGTACCTCCATCTCAGCCCGTCAACGATCAGCCGTCAGGTCGATCAGCTGGCAGAAGAAGGTTTGGTCGAGCGGGGAGCAAGCCAAACCGATGGTCGAGCGTCTCCGCTTGCACTCACCAATCGCGGTCGAACCGCGCTCAAGGAAGCTCGCAAAGCAATTGCGGCAGCACTTGCTCCGCGCCTTGCCGACTGGACGCAAGAAGACATCAACACATACATCTCATTCAACAATCGCCTGCAGACGAACCTCACTAGAGCGGCGAGATCGAAAGGAAAGGTTTCTTAGTGACAGCTGCGAGAACCAAAGCACCACTCGAAATGACACATCGCGAACGCCTCGAAGCGCTCTCTGGACTGCTCGTCGGAATGTTTGTCGCAATGCTTGCCAACACCGTTGTGTCGAACGCACTCCCGACGATCGTTCGCGATCTTCATGGCGGCGAATCCGTTTACTCATGGGTCGTTGTCGCGTCGCTTCTCGCCACAACTGTTTCGACTCCCATCTGGGGCAAGCTTGCCGACGTTTACAACAAGAAGCTGCTTGTTCAGCTCGGCTTGTTGATTTTCGTAGGTGGTTCAGCGCTGGCCGGTCTCGCTCAGTCCTCTGGCATGTTGATCGCGTTTCGTGTGCTGCAAGGTGTTGGCGCCGGTGGGTTGATGGCGCTCGTTCAAGTCGTCATCGCTAGCATCATCCCGCCGCGTGAACGTGGTCGTTACAGCGGTTACATAGGAGCAACTTTCGGTCTGGCCACCCTGTTCGGTCCGCTGATTGGTGGCGTAATCGTTGACACGTCATGGCTGGGCTGGCGTTGGTGCTTCTACGTAGGTGTTCCATTCGCAATCCTTGCGCTTGTACTGCTCCAAAAGACGCTTCACATTCCCGCAATCGAGAACGCCAAGGCAAAGATCGACTATTTCGGCGCCCTGCTTCTCACCGGTGGTGTGTCGATGATTCTCATTTGGGTATCACTTGGCGGTCACCAGTTCGCTTGGGGTTCCATTTGGACGCCCGTCCTCGTTGTTGGTGGCATTGCATTGATTGCGTTGTCTGTGTGGATCGAATCGCGTGCAGAAAACGCTGTGCTCCCGTTGCACTTGTTCAAACAACGCACCGTTGTAATTGCAACTGTCGGCAGTGCATTTGTTGGCGTCGCGTTGTTTGGCGCGACCGTCTTCCTCAGTCAGTACTTCCAAATCAGCCGCGGTATGTCGCCGACTGTTTCGGGATTGGCAACACTGCCGATGATCTTCGGCCTGGTTGTTGCCTCAACAGTTAGTGGGAAGTTGATCACCAAGTACGGAAAGTGGAAGAACTTCTTGGTGGTTGGTGGCGCACTGTTGAGTGCGGGCATGTTGCTCATGGGGACGATGAGCCGCGACTCTCACTATTGGCTGCTTTCCATTTACATGGTGTTGATGGGTGCCGGAACGGGAATGCTTATGCAAAACCTTGTGCTGGCCGTGCAGAACACCATCACGCTCAAAGAAATGGGTGCCGGCAGCTCGCTGGTTGCCTTCTTCCGCAGTCTCGGCGGTGCAATTGGTGTGTCGTCGCTTGGCGCGCTCGTTTCGCACCGCGTGATTGTCTACATCGAGAATGGCTTCAAGGCAGCGCACATTCCAATGCCAACGGGAGGTAACGAATCGGCCATTCCCAACCTCGCAACACTTCCGCCGGCTGTACGCGACATCATCGAACGTGCATACGGCAACGCCATGGCAGATGCCTTTCTTGCCGCAGCGCCGTTCGCCGTTCTCGCTTTTATTGCAGTGTTGTTCATCAAAGAAGTGCCGCTGCGCCGCACTAACGATGCCGATTCACTAGTTCCGCAAAGCGACGGGGTTGCCGCAAGCTAATCGAGTAAAAATCACTTCAACGACTCGGGCGCCTGCATGCCAAAGGTTTGCAGCGTGTGCTCCATCACTGCACGGGCCATCTCGCGCTCGGCGATGACGGTTCTGCTGGTTCCGAGTCGTTGCAACTCTTTACCTTCTTGTTCGCTGTGCGTTCTGACTATTGCTTCGATTTCGCGGTTCACGTGGTGAGCGTGTTCGATGATCAAACGGGCGTCGAGCGCATTGCCAACCGACACGATGAGCAAACGCGCGTCATGAAGGTGAGCGTGTTCGAGGAGTCCTGTTCGTGTGGCATCGCCGCAAATCGCGGGAATGCCTTTGCTGTTGAGGTCCAAGATCAATTCGCGATTCTGGTCGATGACGACAAAAGGAACGTTGTTGTCAGTCAGCATTCGAGCAACTGGCTCACCAACATCGCCATAACCAATGAGGATCACGTGATCTTTGAGGGTTGTTTGTTCGGTTGGAAGTTTGGCCAGCGGATCGGTCACGTTCGAGCGCTCGAATATTGCAACGAGTCTTGGATGTCTTTGCAGCCACGCGTCAATTGGGCCGATGGTTGCGAAGATCATGGGATTCAGCGTGATCGAAAGAAGAGCACCCGCAAGGACCAAGCTTTCTGCTTCGGGCGGTACCAAGTCGTAGGTGAGCCCGAGTGATATGAGGATGAAAGAGAACTCGCCAATCTGGGCGAGTCCGGCAGCAACGTGCAGCCCGGTCTTTATTGGGTAACGGAAGACCAAGACAATCAAGAGTGCCGCCAGTGACTTTCCGAAAACGATTACCAAGAACACCGCCACGACTTGGAGCGGATGTTCGATGAGAGCCTTTGGGTCGAACAACATGCCGACTGCGACAAAGAACAACACGGCGAAGGCGTCTTGGAACGGGATTGCGTCTGCAGATGCTTTGTGGCTCAGGTCGGACTTCGAGATGACCATGCCTGCCACGAAGGCGGCTAGGGCAAAAGAGACGTCGAAAAGCGAAGCTGCGCCGACGGCAATACCCAGCGCGATTGCCAAGAGTGCAAGCGTGAAGAGCTCCCGCGATGCCGCGCTGGCAACGCGGCCGAGGAGCCACGGAATCAAGCGGAGGCCGCCGAGGTACATCACTACGCCGAACAGAGTGACTTTCAGCAGAGTCGTTGCGACTGCTACGGCTACGTTCGTGTCGGACTGGGAGCCCGGGACAGACCCTCCGAGAGTTACAGCCAGGGCGGGAAGGAGCACAAGGGCGAAAACCATCACGAGGTCTTCGACGATTAGCCAACCGACCGCAATCTTGCCGTCGACCGACGTGACAAGGCCTTTGCTTTCCAAGGCGCGCAACAGCACAACGGTGCTTGCCACCGAGAGTGAGAGGCCGAAGACGAGCCCCGATCCCCACGACCATCCCCAAAGAAGTGCCAAGCCAACGCACAACGATGTTGCCACCCCGATTTGAACGATCGCCCCGGGTAACGAGATTTTGCGCACTGAAAGTAAATCGCCGATGGAAGTGCATTCCCACCCCGAACATCAGCAGGATCACGCCGATCTCGGACAGTTGTCCGGCGATTCCACCGTCGGCGACGACTCCAGGCGTAAATGGCCCGATGACTACGCCGGCCAGTAGATAGCCAACCAACGGCGGGAGTTTCAGTCGGACGGCTGCCAGCCCAAACAGCAGAGCCAACCCGAAACCCAGGGCAAGGGTTTGAATGAGTTCCGTGTCGTGGGCCAGGTCGTCCATAGCGCCCAGCCTGTCAGTTCACGGCGACAAATGCTCCGCGACCGGCAACTGCGAGGGCTTGAAGGTTCGACGCAAGGGGCCTGCAAAAGTGCGCTGTACCCGTAAGGCGACAAAGCGCTCGTTACCCCTGGACACCTCTTGCTGAAGCGCTAACTCAATTGGGCAGACGGAGGAATCCCATCATGCAAAGTGAAGAACTCCCAGGAGTCGAGGGCTCGGCCCGATCCGCTACCTTGCTGTCGCCAGCAGTGCTTCGAGTGGTTGACCCAACGGATCATCTTCGACGCCCTCAATAGGTGAGCGAAAAGACCTGGTTAGCGGAACTGCTCCACCCTAGCTTCGGACGCAGTAGAGAACTTGGGCAGCGGAGGCACTCAACAAGAGCGCCGCAAACAACTGACCGCAAATCGTAGGAAGATAGGAATGCTGTCATGAGAGATGTCCATCAACAATTCGGTGCCGCCGTTCGTTTTGATTGGGGGCCAACAGGCGCGGACGCGCTGGCGACGGACAATGGCTGTCTCGTCGTTATTGATGTTTTGTCGTTCACCACGAGCGTTTCCATCGCCGTCTCCAAAGGAACCGAAGTATTTCCGTATCGATGGAAAGACGAGACAGCGGCGGTATACGCCGAAGAGAAGCGGGCTGTGCTCGCTATCGATCGCGACATGGCAAACGATACACATCCGTGGTCATTATCCCCGGCTGCACTGATGGAAGCGGCGGCCGTGGAACGTCTGGTGTTGCCGTCACCAAACGGTTCGACGGTTGCATTCGGCACCAAAACGTTTGCCGTCGCTGGAAGCTTCCGAAATGGTGAGTACGTTGCCGACCATCTTTATAGAGCCGGTTATGGCACACCTGATCGCCCAATCGGTGTCATTGCATCGGGAGAACGTTGGGAAACCGATGGCTCACTTCGCCCCTGTATTGAAGATTTTCTCTGCGCTGGGCAAATCATCTTCGCTCTGGCGCGACATGGTTGCACATTGTCACCTGAAGCCCAGACTGCGAACGACGCATTCAAAAGTGCATCGAACATACCGAACATTTTGCGAGATTGCGCTTCCGGCCGTGAATTGATTCACGATGGATACGAACAAGACGTCGAATTGGCAGCAAAACTTAACCAAGACGATGTCGTGCCCACGCTGACGAACCAGAGGTTTCATAGCGTGAGCGTGTCCGATCTTGCTGAGCTTGCGTAGAGGTGCGCGTTAGCTACGCAATCAAATCGATCGGGAGATGCGCTTCTGGTAGCCATGACAGTGGAAGGATCGGTGTCGAGTCGCTACTAGCCACGAAAGACTCCCTGCGTCCATTGCGAGGAGTGTTCGACGAACTGTTGTAGGTCACCAGAGCCAGAGACCTATCAAAAGGTGAAATGTTGGGTTGGGAGGCGTGGCGCGTGTTGACATGAAAGAAAAGCACGCTTCCTGCTGGCCCTTTGGGTGCTTCAATACCGTTCGAGCGAATCAAGGATTGAAGGTCGGACTGACTCACTGGATAACGTGCTCCAGCATTTGCCGGCGAGGGATCCCACGCGCCCGCAGCGTCATCAGCCGCAGTTCTGCCTTCTCCTGGTGTCAAACCGAAAAACCGCTTGTGCGATCCCGGGACCACAATCACAGGCCCATTGAATTCGGTGACCTCGTCCAAGAAGAGGACCGCGTTGACGCAGCGGGGCATCGGCATTCCGTCCTCCTTATGGAAATACGTGTAGTCCTGATGCCAAGGCCAACCAGCACCAACCAATGCTCGTCTGGGATTCAACTTGAACTGAAAGACATGCACTGCATCACCGACCAATTGCATGGCCATCTGAACCAGGTTTGGATCCTCTGCCAGTTTCCTGCACTCATCATTCTCGGAATGAGCGCCGTAGACCGAGCGGACCGTCAAACCGTTGCTCTCGACCTTTCGGTTCGCAGGTGCCCGATCCTCGGTCAAGTTATCCGTAGTCCGCTCCACGGTTCCCGACCAATTCATGCGCAACGCTGCACTGGCTGTAGACGGCACTGACATGCCAACGTGGGGAGCGCTGCGATCGGACTATGGCGTTGATTGCGACGGCGAAGCCAGCTTGGACGAGGAAGAAGGACTCGACGAGAACGGCCGCAAGATCTACACAAAAGATCGGGATGCTCGAGCTGGCCACCGATCTGCAACAAATGAGCACCCGGCCGGGCCATACGTTGGCCGTGAGTTGCACATTGGGGTGACGGTGAAGCGGTCGACTTGGACTGACAGTGTTAGCGCAACTCGCTTCGGCGAAGGCGTCCCTGCGCTGATCGTGACGACGAATCTCACGCCCGCTGGATTTCATCGGGGAAAGGCTGTCATCGCGTCGCTCGTCAAAGCTGCCGAAGAAGGGATTCTGAAAGAGGTTCTTGCTGACCCTGGTTACACACTTGCGAAGGGCTTCAACTTCCACTTTCCACTACAGCAGGCGGGCGTTGCCTTGGTCGGCAAATCAGCGGCATGGCAACGCAAACTCAAAGGCAAAGTTGGAGATGCGATCCGTCTCGACGGACAACTCTTCAGTGACTTCATTCCCGAGGAGCTGCGCGACCTCCCGATGCCTCAGCTCGGCTCGGACATGGAAACAAAGAAGCCATTCATCGAGCAATTCGAGAAGCGTGCAGCGTATGCATTCAGTCGCCACACCGCGCCGGGGGCGAATGGTGTGTCCCGGTGGCGATGCCCGTTCTGTGCGGGACGATTGCGCTCTCGCCAACTGCCCAAGACGATGCGGAACGGCCGAAAGGGCAAACTTGTCAAACTGCCGACAGGAACGTCCGCCTGCTGCTCAGGCGTGTTCAGCGTTGGTGCGGACCAGCTTCCAATGCAGCAGGCCGCCATTTTTGGCACTACAGCCTGGTGGCAGAGCTGGGGTCGCCGATCAATCGTCGAGAGCGTGAACAGCGCTCTGAAAGGGGCGTTCACGACCATCGAGCGAGGCTACGTGCGCACGATGGAGACAACTCGAATCTCGATCTTGTTGGCGCACACCTTGGCGGGCTACAACCGGTGGGCGCTTCGCTCGTGGAAACAAATGCAGAAGTACCTCAAAGAGAAGACGGTGAAGGCCAAGCGTACGTCTCGTGAAAAGCGACTGAAGCGCTTCGAAGATCTTCCGCTCGCAGTGACCGCATCGTCGACCAACGCTTCACCTGATCCAAAACCAGAGCCTCCGCCCGACTGACCTTTCGCAATCTCAAACGCCAGACATTCGTAGATGAAGCACGCCCAAGGGCGTGCTTTTTGCTGTTCAGGGGGACGGATTCTGCCACTGGAGAGGGATTTAGAAGCAGTGAACACGTCGGGCGAAGTCTAAAGAGGTAGCAGAAGCCACCTCTTGCGTTACCACCTTGTTGTGTCCGCTAATTGCGAACACTTGGACGTTCTTACTGCGAACATCCCAAAGCGGACCTGACGGGATTTGAACCCGCGACCTCCGCCGTGACAGGGCGGCGTGCACTCCGCTGCACCACAGGTCCTAGATTTCGCGCCGCCTCAACGGCACGGATACCCACTCTACTCCAAAGCACAGATCCCGTGCTCAGCGTTCTACTAGCCACCCGCGTCTCGCTTGCCCGCCCGCGTTGCGCACGTCCGCCCGCGCGTTGTGCTTCCCGTTGACGTTAAAGACGTTGCGCTTGAAGCCGACCTGGGGTTTTGTGCGCGAGAGCGTCCGTAAGGTCAACGAGAAGACAAAAGAGAGGGAGGCATGCGAGGCGCAAGGCCGCAAAGGGGTCGTAAAAGAAAGAAGAAAGCCTTCGGAGAGAAATGGCAGTCCCAACGGGATTTGAACCCGTGTTACCGGCGTGAAAGGCCGATGTCCTAGGCCGCTAGACGATGGGACCGTGGCGCGAAGGCTCGGCCACGATAGCAGTCGCGAACGACG
>JBDIBA010000043.1:0-14402 GCA_039812705.1 Acidimicrobiia bacterium | reverse complement strand
CACTCGTAATGCGTAGGTCGCCAGTTCGATTCTGGCCTCGGGCTCCCTTATTGCTCTCGCCGCTTCTGCCTTAGCGCCGCGCTTGCCGTCGTCGCAGTGCTGCAGGCGAGTGTCCCGCTCGACCGCCTTGGCCTCGGGCCGCGCCCGCCGTCCGTCCGGTCCATCCGCGCAAACTGTTACGCAAGTGTCGCAAAAAGGGCCTGTTCTCGCCGAAATCACGACGTTTAGGTAACAGTTTCGGGGATGGGCAGCTGGGTTTTGCGGATTTACGGCATAAGGCTGACGCGAGACACGCAAAATTGCGAGCACGAGAATCACGCGAGTGGCATTGTTTCTGAATGCTTTCAGAAGATGCCGGCTATTCCGGTTACTCGCGCAGTCCAGTGTGGGAATACCCACCTGCTTATGTAAAGCCAAGCGCTCGCGAAACACTTCGCAGCGATCTCACCAAGCTCGTTGCCGAGCGCAGTCGAATCCTCGAAGAGGCTCAGCGAATGCGCCACAAGAACGACGTCCGGCTCAGAGGTGTCTCTGCTGAAGAGCGTGAGGTGATTGAGTCCGAAGACCGCGAATGCAGTGCCATTCGCAATGCGGAGCACCGTGCACGGCTGGAGTTCAGTGCCGCGGCACGGACACTTGGCGCAATGGTTCTTGCCGACAACAGCTCAGCGTTGGATGGACATTTCCCCGACGGTATGGTCGCAGCCGCCGCACAGGGCGACATGGCAAACCCCGCTCTCTTCGCAAAAGGCACCGCCGCCATGCAGGAGTTGGCCGGCGGTCTCGACTTGTTGGCGCACCTTCCCAACGATGTCGATTCCTCGGGCCAGCCGCAGTGGCTCATCGATTGGGTTGCTCAAGGCGTTGACCGTGCGGTGAGCAATCAAGCCCATCACGAAACGGCGCAACGAATCGCCAAGCGTTCGAGCGTGCCAAACAGCACGGAAGCGCTGTTCTACTTGGAAGGCACTCGCATATTTGTTGTCAGCGAACCGAATCTGCCCACCGGTGCGCGACTCGAGATTGCCTACCGGGGCAGCGTTGTTGAGGAAGTGACCGCTCAGCAGTTCGCGTATTCAACTGCGTCGCTGGAGTTTCACGCGCAATGGATGGCGCAGCAGACTCTTGGTAAGGCGGGTTGTCCGAGCGCAAGTGCGGCGGAGTTGTCGCAGCTCAACAGCCGAATGGGTTCGTTGGGTAGACCCATGATGCAACTGGCTCGTTCTGTTGCGAGTCATCACCCGACATCGTCTCAGCACAGGGCAGAGCTTTCGCTGGATGCAATTGCGGGTTGGTTGGACAAGGCGGATTCCGTTTACCAAGTGCGTCGCAATGCCGCTGAGCGCGCGACGCACGAAGGGACGAGATCGACAAGGAAGCCTTTGGCATTCCTGGCCCACGCAGCATCGGCGGCTCGTTTGCCGCGGGTGCCCGAGTTCAAGTTTGGCGACTTGGCCGCGTCCGTTCAGTTGGTAGCGCCAGCAGTAAGTGGCGGCTTCGGCCTCTAGCCTCGCCCTCGCCCTCGCGCGGCCCCGCCGCACCCAAAACTGTTACCTAAGTGTCGTGATTTCGGCTGAAAGCCAGCCAAATCACGACGTTTCCGTAACAGTTTTGGGAGAGGGGCGAGCGGGGTGGCATCCTCGCTAGATGGCAACAAGTGAGCCTGGACAACAGTGGCCGCCACCTAACACGGCCACGGCGCGCGAGCTCATGCGCGAACGGCTTATTGATTTATTCGCCCAGAACGTGGCTGGTGAGGATGATCTTGCCGAGTTACGTGCAGTCAACAATGCCCTCTACGAAGACTGGTCAGGCGTTGATCGAGTGCTTCGCACCCTTGAGAATCCTGACGACGCCAAAATACGAAAGACGGCCGCCGACGCTCGAGCGCGGTACAGCAACCTTGCGCAAAAGCTCGGAGAGCTTGCCCTCTCGGAGAACCGGCCCTTATTGGCGGACTTCTTATCGGAGGAATTGGTCCAAGGCGCGGCAAAGGGACAGCTTCTTAATGAAGAGCTGTTTACTCATGGCACACTGGTCGTTCGAGAACTGGCTGGCGGGCTTGAACTGTTGGCGTACTTGTCGGGTTCGGGAGATAACGCGAGTCGCGAAGACCTGGCAGCTGCGACCGGGCATGTTTCAACGCCGTTGTACAACAGGCTTTATGGGGCCGTCATGGATCAGATCGACTTTGCCCACAAAGATCAGAAGGAGCACGCAGGGCGTCGGACAATTGCCATGCGTTCAACGGTGCCAAACAAGGATGAGGCGCTTGAGAAGTTGGCCACCGTTCGGATGTTTCTGGTCAGTGACCCCGAGATGCCTACCGGCGTCAGGTTGGAGATTGCGAAAGGTGGCACAGCTGACGCTCGAGTTTCCCAAGGGCAGGATTCCAACAGGGCTGTTTCTCCTGAGGAACATGTGAAGTGGATGACAGCACGGGTCCTTAATGCTGCAGGTTGTCATGCGCCGGTGAGCATCCTGAGGCTCGCGAATCCGCAAGACGAGATGGGTCAACTTGCGCGTGCAATCGCAGGAGTGAGTGAATCTGTGGCCAGTCAGGGACGGGCGGCCTCACCACGCAAGGCTGAGCTTTCGACGAAGGAAATCGCCGGCTGGATGGGTGACGTGGATGAAGCTTGTCAGCAATGGAAGTCGACAACGGGCTCCTTGCCGTTTCTTGCGGACGGTGTTGACCGGCCGAGTCGAAGTCCGCTGTCATTTATGCGGCGCGCAAGGACCGGGTCGCCATTGATCCCAGGGATCGAGCCCAGTCAGCTGACGCAATCAATTGAGGTGGCAACTAATCGTGATCCGGGTCTTGGGTTGTAGCTGAACACAGCCAGGCTCGTCGGTCGCGCTCTAGCCCACAAACGCGTGGTGTTGGCGAAAGTCCGCTCGCGGTGGCACTCTCGCGGGGTGGTAGATCGAATCTGGGGCCAAGAACCTTCGGAAGAGGGCAACGAACTAGAGCGCGAAGTGCTCCGCGGAGTGCTCGCTGCGCTGCTTGTCGAGGAAAGACCAGTTGCGCCTGAAGTCTCGGCTGATGTAGCTGCTGACAAACCGCGGTCCGATTACACCGCCATCGCAGAGGAGCTTGGAGAGTTGGTGATTCGGAAGAACCCGCCGTTCTTAACGAATTTTTTTCCAGAATCGACGCTTGTCGCCGCAGCACAGCTTGAGTCAGACAGTAAGGCGCTGTTCAAAGGCGGCACGAAGATCGTGCAGGCGCTTGTTGGTGCACTCGACCTGTTGGTGCATTGGTCCGGCGCGGGTGACAGCGCCGACTACTCACAACTTGCGCACGCGACCGGACCCGGCGCAACAGACATATACAATCAGTTTTTCTTAACCGTGATGGACGGCGTTGATAAGACAAACAGATTTCAATCCGCTTATGAAGCCGCCGCGCAAATTGCGCACCGTTCGGGCATCCCAAACAAAGTAGAGGCGCTCTCTTATTTGCGCACCGTTCGAATGTTCGTCGTCAGTGACCCCAGTCTGCCGACCGGCGCGCGGCTGGAAATCACACGACTGGGAACCGTTGTTGAAGGCGTTAATGAGAAACAGCGCACAGTCAAACTGAAATCACCAAGACTGCACGGACAGTGGATGGCACATCTAGTCCTGCTGAATGCAGGCTGCGTGGATGACACGGCCCGCGAGTTGGCAAATCTGAGAAGCGACATGGGTTCTTTGGGCCGGACGATGGCCGAAGTGGTCGATCAAGTTGCAAGCGCAGACCCGTTAACGCCGCCAAGCAAGGCAGAGCTTTCCGCGGAGACCATTGCGGACTGGCTCGACAAAGCCGATTTTGCAAGCCAGGCCTGGTTGAGCGCCAGAGGTCATTTGCCGTTCTATGGGTTTCCAACTTTGCGTTCTCGTCGGAGCCCGATCGCCCGTTTGTTTCGCAAGGGCGAAGAGTTGCCGTCGATCCCGGAAATCAAGCTTGGTGATCTCATGAAATCTGTTCAGGTTCTGGGGGACCCCAGCCCTGGCGACAACTTCGGCCTCAGCTGAAAGTCAGACGCGGTCGCGTTCGAGGGCAGCGCCTTCGACATCGAGTGTTGGCAACCACGACAACCATGATGGGAACGCCCATGCGGTGCGGTTCATGATTGCCAGCGCGGCGGGCACGATCAGCATGCGCACGATGATGGCGTCGAAGAAGATGCCGAGCGCCAGTGTCAACGCGATTGTTTTGATTACTGCGTCACCTTCCGGAACGAAGCCGAAGAACACGGCAAACATGATGGTTGCAGCAGCTAACACAACAACACCGGCGTTCCGGAAGCCAACACGCACGGCCTCGCGTGCTTGTGTGCCGTGGACAAAGGCTTCGTGCATGCGTGAAACCAAGAACACCTGATAGTCCATGGCCAAACCGAACAAGATGCCGACAATGATGATTGGCGCAAGGCTCAACACCGGTCCCGTTGAACTTGGTTGAACGATGTCACGCAACCATCCCCATTGGAAGATGGCAACCATTGCGCCAAATGATGCACCGATGGTGAGCAAGAAACCCAACACGGCAACAAGTGGCACAAGGATCGAGCGGAACACCAGAACCAACAACACGAATGCAAGACCAACGACTACTGCAAGGTAAATGGGCAGCGCGTCTGCAAGTTTCTTCGACACGTCGACGTTGATTGCGGTTGCGCCTGTCACATACGCACGCGGGCCGTCACCGTTGCGCAGTTGGTTGCGCAGTTCCTTGACGAGTTGCTGTGTCTTTTCACTGTCCGGACCATATTTGGGGATGACGGTGACGAGCGAAGCAATGTCGTCTGGTCGGTGCTGCGGGGGAGTGACGTAAGCGGTTTCTGGAAGAGTCATTGCTTGTTGCGCAATGCCGTTAGCGCGCTCGGTTGCACCCTTGCCGTCGACAAGAATCAGCAACGGACCCGCCATGCCCGGCGTGAACTTCTCGGCCAGCATGTTCTGAGCGCGCTGGCTTGTGGAGTTGTCGTCTGGGCGCGGCGTCAACGACGTCTTGAGTGACGCCGTTGGAATGGCAATAAGCCCAAGCAGCGCAACCATCGTGGTCATCACAATCCAGCGGTGCTTGGTGACGAGGTCTGACCAACGAACAACAAACGCGGGGTTCTTGTGTTCCTCGACAGTTTCAACTTTGTTGCGGTCTGCGCGTCTCAATGAACGTCGACCAACGATTGCCAAAGTTGCAGGAACCAGCGTGATTGCAACAAGCACTGCAATCACGATTGTGAATGCGGCGGCAAGGCCCATTGCCGTGAGGAATGGAATGCCTGCCAGCGACAATCCCGCAAGCGCAATGACAACGGTAAGGCCGGCTGTAACAACGGCCGAACCTGCGGTTGCTACCGATGTTGCCGCGGCACGTTCGATGTTGTCGCCGGCCATCAGCTGCTGACGGAATCGCATGACGATGAACAACGCGTAGTCAACGCCGACGGCGAGGCCAAGCATGGAAGCAAGAATTGGCGTACTGGACTGCAATTCAAGAAAGCCTGTTGCAATGGTGATGCTGAGCATTCCGATTGCGACACCGACCAATGCAGTAGCCAGGTTCAAACCCGCTGCGGTCAACGAGCGGAACGTCACCAATAAGACCAGCAGCGCAATGCCAACACCGATTAGCTCGCCGAGCGCACCCGGCTCTGTACTGGTTTGTGTTGCGTCGCCGGTTAGTTCTGCAGTGAGGCCTTTGTCTCTTGCGTGTTGTGTGGCGTCAAAAAGTGCATCGACTTGTGTCTCTTTGATTTGCGGTTGCTCGACGGCGAATGTTGTGTTGATTGTCGCCGTCGTCATGTCTTGCGACACAACAGGCATGGCTGGATTGAGCGGATTGGTGACCGATGCAACGCCGTCTACGCCTTGCAGTTCTGCAACTACGGCCTGCACGCTTGCTGCGACCGCGGGGTCTTGCATGGTTTTTCCGGCAGGCGCCTGAACGACCATCTGAGCCGTTGCGCCCGCGGACGCGTCGCCGAAACGCTCTTTCAAGAGATCAAGTGCCGTTGTGGATTCTTGACCGGGGATGGAAAAGGCATTCACGGTTTTGCCTGACAGCGTGGCTGCGCCAACGGCCGTGGCAATGATTATCGCCACCCAAAAAATGACAACGGCAAAGCGATTACGAGCGCAAAACGCTCCAAGTCTTTGCAGAAATCTGGCCATTGCGGCAACCCCTCAGCTAGTCAACAACGCGGTCCACTAAACGTAGGCACGCGCTGTCGACTATGTCGGGTGAATTCGCGTTGGACGCAAAAAACCTGACAGATCAGGCGACAACGCTAGGCAAGCGCGAGTGAACCTGCGTTTTTGACGTCCGCACTTACTTCTGCGATGTGCCGGAAGAAGTCCGGGGATTCGTCGAGGGATTGAACCCCAGTGTGGTGTGTTCTGACAATTTCGTTCGCGTGGCGGGTCACCGTGGCAAGGAACTGGTTTCTTTCTCGACCTTGGCTCCTGTATGCGTTGTCGATCTTATTGAGCCAAAAGACACCAATTTCTGCGGCGGCGTTACTTGCGTCGTCGTCAAAGTCGCTTAGGTGAGTTACGCCCAGATAGCCGTCAATGCAGACCTTTTGATCGATGGTTCGCGTTGGGTTGAAAATCGATACTTGCTGCTTGCTCGCTTGCCAGCCGGTTCGCGCCAGAGGGTCTGCAACTGTTTTCAGAAGCGAAGATTGTGTGACGCCGCTGTTGATCATGAAAGCCAGCAGACGGCGGGCGTCCTGGGACAGTCCCATCTGCGCAATTCCGGAGCCCTGGGTGTTGGAGGGTGCGATGGCTGCTGCGAGGTCGGTCAGCCCTTGTTCAAGCTTGCGTTCGATCTGAAAGCGCTCTGTTTGCTTGTTGATAGGTGACTGGCTTGTGAGGTCGGTCCTGTTTTGGAGGGCTTCGGTCCAGCCTGACTCACAGACGACGTGGCTGGCCTCGATTACTTCCGTTGCGAACTGGATAAGTGGTTCTGCGGGTCCACCTAAGGCATCGAACCACTGTCGTGGCGTGGAGACGTATTTGATCGGAGTGTTGAAGAGTGATTCGGCGTCTGCGACTCTTACTTGATCTTTGGCAATGCCGTTGAAGATCTCGCCGCGTCTGTTGAGCAGTTCGTGCTTGTCGGGCAGCAGACAGACGATCGCAACGTATCGCGCGAGGACGTTTTCTGTTAGCGCGATTTGCCGTTTCAGAGTTGGCAATTCAGGCGTTGCGACCTCGGCGACCTTGGCGAGGCGAGCCTTTAGGTTGTGGTGTCGATAGTCAAGGCCGGATTCTTCAGTGACAAGAATCTGCTTGCTGTTTTCTTGGGGGATTGGTGTGCTGCTCAATGAGCGGGGAAGTTTACTTCCCCTACTTCTCCCAACGAAATGCTTTAGTTGCGATGGCACCGATCACAAGTGCGAATGCCAGCAGTGGCCAGCACGCGTTCAGCATCGAAGACACGCCCTCGCCGCGAATCATCACATCGATTGTGCCTTCGTTGATGTGATACAGCGGCAGAAACTTGCCAATGGTTTGCACGATTGGCGGGAACATTGACGCGGGCATGAAGACGCCGCAAACGAAGGCCATTGGCAGCACGACAAGGTTTGCAATGGCGCTTCCCGAATCGACGGTCTTGGCGATCGAGCCAATTAGTTGGCCAATGGCAACGAATGCAAGCACACCGCAGATGAGAATCGGCAGGTACAGCAAGATGTTTGGCTTGAGTGTGAAGTCGAATGCGACAGCTGCAATGGCAAAGAACACCGCTGCTTGGATGATTGCAATGAGGATTGCAACTGCCAACCGCGAGCAAATCAATGTGAACGTCGGCATTGGCGCCAGACGCAAACGTCGCAACAGCTGCTTGTCTCGCCATGAAATGAATGTGAGCGCGGCTCCAAAACATGCTGATGTTGCAATGGCCCAACTGACAATGCCGGGTGTCAACTGCTCAATTGGTTTGAGGTCTTCGGACTCGACTGCAGTTGCATTGAGTTGGTACGCCGGTGAAGTGACACCAGCGGCCTGCAGGTTTGCACTGTTGATTACCGAAGTCGCGATGCCCTGCAGGATGCCAGCGCTGGTTGCGTCGGTTGTTGCGTAAACAAGAGTGACGTTGTTGCCAGACTCGATGAAAGCGCCGGGCGAGTCTCCCTTGCGGACGGCTTCGCGCGCGGTGGCTTCGTCTTTGTAGTTCTCGAACTTCAGAACGTCTTTGGGAAGCGCGGAAATCAAAGGACCGTTGCCGACAATTCCAACCTCTGTTTTCGAGACGTTGGAGTTGCTGCTGACCAAGCCGAAAATCCCCAGGAAAATCAGTGGAAGAAAGAAAGTGAAGAAGAGGGTGGTGCGGTCTCGGAAGTAGCCACGAATCTGCGCCATTGAAAGGCTTGCGAGTTGCTTCATGCTCGGTACTCCCGTCCGGTGAGCGAAAGGAAAACGTCTTCAAGGGTTGCGGAGTGCACGCTGATTCCGTGCAACAAGTTGCGGTTCGACAGCTCGGTTAGTACACCTGCGGAGTCACGTGTGACCAGGGTGACGCTGACGCCGTCGTCGCTGGCTGTTTCGACGGCGCCAATTTGGTTGGCTTCGTCTGCCGAAATCGCGCCAGAGGGGAGCGAGATCTTGGTTGGGGCTTCGAGCCCGCGGACGAGGTTGGCGGGAGCGTCGAGTGCCAGCACCTTGCCCTTGTCGACAACGGCGATTCGATCACAAAGGATCTCGGCCTCATCGAGGTAGTGCGTGGTCAAAACGATGGTCTTTCCTTGCTTTTGGATGTTGCGCAGCACGTCCCACAAGTTGCGCCGCGCCTGAGGATCAAGGGCCGCGGTGGGCTCGTCAAGGAAAACAACTTCGGGGTCGTGCACCAGAGCGCATGCAATGTTGAGTCGTTGCTTTTGACCACCGGAAAGCTTGTCGTCAGGCGTTTTTGCCTTCTCGGTCAAGCCGACCAGTTCGAGCATTTCGTCCGTGCGGCGCGGCGCGTTGTAAAGGTCGGCAAAGGAGTCGAGCTGTTCGCGCGCGGTCAGCTTCTCGAAGAAGGCCGATGCTTGCAGTTGAACGCCGATGCGGGGCAGGAGCGCCTTGTTGCGCGGCCAGGGCTTGGCGCCGAGGAGCTCGACTTGGCCCGAGTCCGCCTCGCGGAGGCCTTCGATGATCTCGAGAAGGGTCGTCTTTCCGGCTCCGTTCGGCCCGATAATCCCGAAGAACTCGCCCTGTTCGATTTCGAGCGAGATGCCGTCAACAGCCTTTGTGTTGCCGTACGCCTTCTTGACGTCGGCAACTTTGATAGCGGTTTTCATTAGTCGCTCAAGCTAGTTCAGGGGTCTTGCGCTCAAAAGGGTAATCAAGGGTTTCCAAGCTTGAGTCCCTGTTGCACAATGGATTTCTCCCAGGTCCTTGGTTAGTTGAGGGGGGCGAAACTCTTGCTCAGGCTCCCAGGATTGAGTCTGGTCTTCAGGAGTATCTGGGATAGGTCGATATTCATTGTGAGCAGCCAGTTTGGTTGCGACCGGAGCACTGTGATGAGCGAAGTCGAAGCTACGACAACTGAAGAGTCTGCAAAGCCTTCCCGCGGCACCATCGCGGGTGTTGATTGGCGCAACTTTGTCCTTGCTTCGCTTACGGTCGCGCTCACCGTTGGCGCCCTGTTCGTCAAGTGGGAAATCAGCATCTACTTGGTCGTAGTCGCGCTGGTTTTTGTGCCGGTGGAGCGAATGCTGGCGCTCAACGTTCAGCGCATTTTCCGCCGTGGCTGGTGGAGCGACATCGCCTATGTCTTTGCGAATGGCACGTTCGTAGCTGCTTCGCTGGCAGCTTTTTTGGCCGGTGGAGTTTGGCTTCTCAACCGCTTGATCCCAGACGCGGTTCCGCGTGCAATCGCGGCTCAAGGAAACTTTCTGCCTGAGCACCTGAGCTGGATGGGTTCGGGATTGTTGGCCATTGAAGCCATCTTGCTGAGCGAGACTTGCTACTACTTCGCACACCGTTTCGCCCATGAAAACCGGTTCATGTGGAAGTTCCACGCCCTGCACCACTCCATTCAAGAAATGGACTGGCTTGCGGCTGGACGCATGCACATTGTTGACCAGGTGTTCACGCGGACCGTGGCTGTTTTGCCGGTTGTCCTGCTCTTCCCAACCGAGACCCTGGCCAAGTACATCGCGCTGACGGGCTTTCAGGCCTTCTTCTTGCACTCCAATATCAAGACTGACTTTGGCCCTCTCAAGTGGATCATTGGAACGCCGGAGTTTCACCACTGGCATCACGCCAACGAGAAGCCGGCCTGGAACAAGAACTATTCAGAGCAGTTCCCGTTCTTGGACAAGATGTTCGGCACGCTTTACATGCCCCAGGATCGCAAGCCTAAGAAGTATGGAATTGGCACATTGCCTCCGAATGACGTCTTTAGTCAGCAGGTTTGGTCCTTCCAGTACATGCGCAAGTCCAAGACCAAGAAGACCACGCCAGCGGGAACACCGGTTGCCGAGGCTCCGGGTGAGGGTGCTGGAGCGCCATCAAAGCCCAGTCCGTCTGAAGTTTTGGCGCCTGCGCCTGCGTCCGGTGCGCAAACCACACCGGCTGCTAAGGGCGCCTGATTGGTTCAGCCTTTCTGAGGCTGCGCTTTATTAATCTCGCGGTTTCTCGCCGCTCTGTTTAAGCCGACTGCCTTGATCTAACAGTCAGAAACTTGCGCGGATTTCACCTCGCGCCGTTTTTCTTTCACGCTCCTTTTCACCTGACCGCGTTTTTCTTTCGCGCCCCTTCACCTCGCGGCGAGAAACTTTCGGACTCTTTCAACTAACCGCGAGAAACTTGCAGAATCGGCCCGATTTGAGCCCAAAAGTGAAAGAAAAACCGATACCGAACGCGGCGAGGCGGCGCGCGCGACGCGCAGCGGCGACGCGCAGGACGCGCAGCGGCGACGCGCGGCGGCCCGGGCGGGGGCGGGGTTAGGAAACGGCGACCCAGTAGCAATCGACGGCGGTAGTGTCGGCAACTGTTAGGGGTAGCGATGCGGGAAGGTTGGTCTGCCCTGGGGCGCCGGCGCTTCCAGATCTGCGAATGTCGGTTCCCTTGACGCCAGCGCTTGCCATTGAGCCCTTGCCGCCGATGCGCAAGACCGGCGCGGTGCCACTTCCGGCGAGGATTGCGACAACAACGAATTCCCCAGAAACCGCTGTTGGGTTTTGCAGTGGGAGTTCGTGGATCTTTGCCTGCGTCCAAATTGGGCCAAGGTCGTTGGAAGTTGCCAGGCGGTTTCCGGCTGCGTCGTAAAGGCCGACCCAGTTGTTGGTGGTTCCCGCGCCTGCCGTTTGGACACCTAGATAGACATTGCTCAGTTCTGTGGTTCCGGCTTCTAGGAACACCTTTACGTAGACGATCTGGCCGACCGGCAAGGCCGTGCCATTGCCCGCATAACTGATGGCCGGGTCAAATGACCATCCCTTGAAGTTCATCGCAGAAGGGGCGGGGAGGGCGCCCGTGCCACCGCCGCCACCTGTGCCTTGATCCTCGGGAAAGCGCAACATGGTGACGTTCAAGGACACGCCAGAGGTGCGATATAGGTTGGCCGTCCCTGATGGAACGCCGGCGTGATCGTTGCGCGCAAAGTACAAGTTGTCGTTGCCGCCGCCGTCTTCGAAAACGGTGGTGTCAACGGGATGAGACAGGTCATTGCCGATGACAGATGCGCCGGGGCAAGACGAAAGTTTGATGCCCCGTTGCGCGCCGACAAGTGAGTTGGAATGAATGTCCAAACCGTGACCGTTCAAGCCGTCGTGCACACTGTTGCAGTTGAGCGCGTACGTAGTTGATGCTCCGATGAGAACCGGGTCGACCAACACGTTGTTGTTGATGCGCACACGGTTTGCGAACTGAACCTGAATGTTTTTGGCAGCGCGAACAAACGTGTTCTTGGAGATGGTTAGACCTTGTACGACGCGGTTGGCGCCACCGTCGACGTCTACCGACCAATCAACACAATCGGTAAATACGTTGTCGACGATGATTGTGTCTGTCGAAACCAAGCCGCTGTAAACAGGGCTGCCGCTCATTAGCTTGTTGTTTGGGTCCAGGCTGACGCCCTTTTCCGCCTTGGTGACGCGGTTGCCTTGAATAAGGGTGTTGCTGCTAACCGGGATTATGTCGAATGCCGCACCGGGGTGGTTGATGACCCGGTTGTTAATGAAGCTTGTGTAATGGCTTCCCTTTGTGTGGGTTGGGTTGCCAGCGCGGAAAGCCGCCTTGTCGTCAACGTTGTCATCGGTGACCGAGATGCCGCCAATGGCGGTGTTGTTCATGAACGTGTTGTCGATCTCATTTGCGCCGTGCAAGTCATAATCGCTTGCCGTTGCATCTTCAGAAACATTGTTAAAGATGGAGTTTCCGGCTGCCCCAGTGAAAAGCAGAACTGAGTGTCGACACGAAATGAAATGACAATCCGAGATGCGGCAATGCGTTGAGCCGTAGAGCGTGATGCCATAGCCCTCGCCTGAGGCCGTCATGCGCGGGTCGCGAATTGAACAACGTTCAACAGTGCAGTTGTAAGAATCTTGAATGCGAATACCGTGGCGTCGATAGGAAAAGCCCTTTTCACCGCTGACGGTGCAGTCGCTAATGCGACACGCAACGGCGTTGCGCATTTGCAATCCGTGACTGTCGCCGTTGGCTGCGTTCCAGGTAATGCGCGCGTGTTCAATGGCTGAGTTTGTGACGGGCTTTGTCAGCGTCAGCCGAGCCTTGAACGATGTTGTGTACGTGTGATGCAAAGCGTGCGAAAGCTGAATCACATTCCCGTTGATTGCGCGAATCTCTGCGTTCTCACGATTGAGGAAGTTGCTGGGTGCGGTCCGGTAAGCGTCGCTTGTGGTGACGTTGTCTTCAATGCGAATGATCTGGCCGACTTGTAGGTCGCTAGCTGACGTGACCGTCACTGTTGTGTCGCCACGGTTTGCGTCGGCTGCAAGCGACACAGCCACTTGTCGCGTTACTTGGGAAATATTGGGCTTTCCAAAGTCCGCTTCGTAAGCGCCGGACGGATACTGCGCCTTGAAAGTCTCTTCCCACGTCGTGTCGACCGTAAGTACGCGCGTAATTGTGTTGATGTCGGTGATTGTCGCGGTTTGCTTTTGCAACGTGTTGCCAGACGCGTCGCGAGCACCGCGAACAACGATTGAATCGCCAACGCTGAAGTATTGAAGATCGCTTGCTTGGTCAAGCTTGATTGTGTTGGAGCCCGCAGCTGCATCGGCGCCGACTCTTGGCTTGTCAATTTCGGGAAGCTCTTGATCTTCACCGTAAATCGACAACAGTCCTTGAGCGCCAAAGATGATTGGCGAACCGAAACGCAAGACCGTTCCGTCGGATTGAATCTGCACAGAGCTGTTGATGAACGTGGACTTGCCGGGGAGCGCTTCGACGAACACGTCTGCCGCAGCGCCAGCCAACGCAATTGCGTCGAGAATCTTTTGCAGGGCGGGGCCGTCATCGGTAACTCCGTCGCCCACGATTGCACCGCGCAACACTTGAACACCGAGGCCCGCAACCTTGACGGTGACAGCGGGTTCGCCAGCTTCGTTCTTGTAGACAATGGAGCCGTCGCCGAGGATTTCCGTTTGACTGCTGGGTGAAGTCGCGTTCGAAAATGTTGCAACTACATCGGTTGGGTTCTCCGATGTGTAGGTCTGAGGCTGGGTCCAGGTGTTCGCAGCATCTGTGCTTGCTTTTGTGGCTAGGCCGGGAACAGTCGGCGCGTCGGCGGTTCCGGCGAGGTCTCCAGCCAATGCAACGGTTCCGCGCTTGGTGGGGGTAGCGCCGGGGATGGCATGAGTTCCGTCGGCGTTGTGCTCAACGCGTAGGAAGTCATTGAGAATGTCGCCCCAGTTGCGTGCGTCTCCGCCTGGGGTGGGCAGCCTTGCCATAGGCGAAACCTCGAGTTTGAAGAAAGTTCAACTTCTCTTCATCGGGCTAATCGGGTTCAACCTAAAGGTTGTTTGGGTCGAAGTCCTAAACAAATGCGCCAGCGACCAGGAGATTCGGTTCAGTCACCCGGCGTGCATGTCGATACAACATGGGCAGGGGTTTGCCCTCGGGCAGAAGGTGTAAGCAAGCATGCTCAAGCGGTGGATCAACAAGGCTTCCCAGACGCGGTCTAACCGTTTGACGTCTGCCTTGGTGGTCGGATGCTTGGCGTTACTGCTGATTGGCGGCGCCAACCGCGCCCTTTCGCCAGAGCTAGCCAACTCTTACAACTGCGGTGCGTACGGCGAAAGCGTCTATGGCGGTTGTCTTTACGACGGCGAACCGACGACAACTACGACGACAGTCGGCACTCAGCCGCCTGTGACTCAACCGCCAGTCACGAAGCCACCCGTCACGAAACCGCCAACCACGAAACCGCCAACAACCCGGCCTCCGCGAGA
>JBDIBA010000042.1:0-15151 GCA_039812705.1 Acidimicrobiia bacterium | reverse complement strand
ACGTGCTGCAGTTGAACGACGGGTGGTGCTAGCCGAACGCGTGCTGCTTGCAGCGGTGCGACGGGTGGTACCCGTAGCCGTGCGACGTGCTGCTGGCTTGCGAGCTGCAGTCGTTGCGCGGGTTGTCGTTGAACGACGCGTGGTGCTTGCTGCGCGTGCAGCTGGCTTACGCGTTGTTGCCGTGCGGCGTGCTGCAGGCTTTGCTGCTGCCGTACGTGCCGAAGCGGTGCGACGAGCGGCTGGCTTTGCTGCCGAACGGGTTGTTCGAGTAGTCGTGCGAGCGGCGGCTGCCGTTGCTCGACCTGTCTTGGTCTTTTGCATATGCATCTCTTCCTGTTTGAGTTTCAGAGCGGATGACAAACCGCACACTTGGTATTGCAAACCGAAAGTTCAGTTGAAAAATCGCAGCTGGTCAAGCAACTTGCATTTCGGGGTTGTGATTCATGTCAAACAGCAACGTTTCAAGACGAACAATTGACGTGTCGTCATCGTGCAAATGCACACGCGCAACCATTCGCAACATGTCCGTTTTGACCATCACCAAACACTGACAATCGACCCGTTTGACGACAAGTTAAGTAGTTGAGTGATCGTTATCGGTCACGAAAGATCACGCGTGAAACCTCATGTAACGAGTACTTTTCTGGCCATGTCAGCAAACACCGCGTGGCGCTTACTACTCACAGTCGTTGTAATCGCCGGTTCAATCTTTTTCGCAGCCACGAAGTCTCCTGCACTCGGTTTGGACTTAAAGGGCGGCACGCGAATTGTCTTAGACCTCAAGTCAAGAGACGGCTCGCAAATCACCCAGGGTCAAGCAAATGAAACCGTCGAGGTATTGCGCAGACGCGTTGACGCATTAGGCGCAACGGAACCCAACCTTGAAGTGGCAAGTGGCAACCGCATCAATGTTGAATTGCCCGGCGTCACCGACCCAACCAAAGCACGCGAGACCATCGGCAAGACCGCACAGCTGACAGTGCACCCGGTTCTGGCCCCCGCAGCACCCCTCGACCCCGAAAGCGTTAAGGGTGTCGACACCACAAAACAAGTCACATTGCCATCGGAAGATGGCGGGACTTATACCCTCGGACCTGCGGTAATCGATGGAAAAGGCATCGGAAACGCAAACGCAGAGCTTGACCCGCAGAACGGAACATGGGGCATCACCATCAACTTCAAGGGCGATGGTTCAAGCGCGTGGCAGAAGGTCACCGGACAAGCTGCATGTAACTCAATTGGTGACCCGAAGCGCCAAATCGCCATCGTTTTGGACGACAGAATCATTTCCAATCCACAGGTCGCAGAAGACATCACCTGTGGCACCGGCATCTCCGGTGGCAGCACGGTCATCTCCGGCAACTTCAATCAGCAGAGCGCAAAAGACCTCGCGGTTCTCATCAAGGGCGGTGCGCTTCCCCTGAACGTCAGCGTTGCATCGCAGTCCGTTATCGGACCGGAACTTGGCGACCAAGCGATTGTGGACTCACGCAACGCGGTCATCATCGGCGCCATCCTCACCCTTGTTTTCATTGTCGCGTACTACCGACTCATCGGTTTCATCGCAATGATCGCTCTTGGCGCTTACGGACTCATCACGTACGCAATCATCGTTGCAGGCCGTTTGACACTCACCCTGCCGGGAATTGCCGGATTCGTTCTGTCGATCGGTATGGCAATGGACTCCAACGTGTTGGTTTACGAACGAGTCAAAGAAGAATTGGCCGCGGGCAGACAAATGCGCGCAGCTGCGCGCACGGGTTTCAAGAACGCCCTCAGTGCAATCATCGACTCGAACGCAACCACCGTGCTTGCCGCACTCACGCTGTACTTCCTTGCGGTAGGCGAAGTGAAGGGCTTTGGTCTCACCCTCGCGGTCGGTACTTTCGCGTCAATCTTCGTGACACTTGTCGTCCTTCGCTTGATGGTCGAGGCCATCCTCGGTCGTCAGTGGTCCGCCGACCACGCCAAGTTGATGGGCCTCAAGGTTGGTTCGCGCTTCCGTGAGCGCATCACCAAGCGCCCTCCCCAGCTAATGAAGATCGCCAAGTACTTCATCGTTGCCAGCTGCATCCTCACCGTTGTGAGCGTTGCCGGGCTGTTCGTTAAGGGCATCAACTACGGCATTGAGTTTCGTGGCGGGCGCCTTGTCGAGTACTCGACCCCGCAAGTGGTCAACCTTGACGAAGCACGCAGCGAGTTGGGCAAGCAGAACATTGAAGGCGCCGTGGTCCAACGAAGCGGCGCGCAGGACGTGGCCATTCGCGTTCCGTCTCTCACTCCCGAGCAACTGAACGAAGTCAACAACACCGTCAAGCGTCTTGGTGGAGGTGACGCCAAGGTTCTTCGCGACGAAACCACCGGTCCAAGCTTTGGTGCCGAACTGAAACGCAAGGCACTCATCGGCCTGTTGATCGGTGTGCTCATTCAGTTTGCACTGGTCGCTGTCCGATTCCGTTGGACCTTTGGCATCGGCGCCGTGGTCGGCATGCTTCACGACGCCATCTTGCTCTTGGGCCTTTTTGTTTGGCTAGAGCGGCCGTTTGATTCGGTGTTCCTCGCCGCACTGCTGACAGTCATTTCATATTCAGTGAACGACACGGTCGTGGTCTTTGACCGCATCCGCGAACAACGCCGCAGACGAGCAGCAGAGGACTTCTCCGACGTTGTTAACGATGCCTGTGTTCAGACTCTGCCCCGCACCATCAACATCTCGCTATGCATCATGTTCATCTTGGTAGCGCTGCTGTTCTTGGGTGGTCAGACTCTTGCGGACTTTGCACTTGCACTGATCATCGGAATCATCCTCGGCCTCTACTCTTCGGTGTTCATTTGTTCACCGATTGCCATTGCGCTCGAGCGATGGAAGCCCGGGGTCCGTACTCCCGGTCAGTCGGCGAAGAAGGTTAAGAAGGCCAACGCCAGCGATGCCGGCGAAATCGGCGAAGTCGACACCGCGGCAGCTGCCAAGACGTCGACCAACCGACCCGCACCAAGACCACGCAAGAAGTCCAAGAAGCGCCGCTAAAGGCCAGATTGGCGCTAGAAACACACACGGCAAACCCATCTGGGTTGCATCACATCTGAGAGGCTTGTTTCTTTGGTCGATGAACTGATCTTCGTGTCGCGCTTAACAAAACTCGAAGTCATGGATTCCGACGGCGCGCGCGTGGGACAAGTGGTCGACGTTGTGCTGGTGCCTGCCCACAAGACGTCTCCACGCGCCCTTGGCTTCGTGCTTTCGGTTCAACGCCGTCGCGTCTTTGTCAGCCTCAATCGAGTCGAGGAAATGCACGGCCTCGGCCTGCGTCTGCGCAGTGCCGCAGTTGACCTACACCGCTTTGAACAGCGTCCTGGTGAACTCCTTGCAACTGACGAGATCCTTGGCAAAAAGGTCGACGGACTTGTCGTCAAAGACATCGCCCTGCGCCGTGTTGCCGGCGACCGCCAGACCCTTGAGGTCGCTGCAGTGTCGGTTGCACATCCCGGCCCACTACGCCGACGCCGGTCCTCGCGCGTTGTCGACTGGCGCGAAGTGGCCGGCGTGTTTGAGACCGGCGAGGTGTCTCACGAAGTTGCCTCCATGCGCGACATGCACCCAAACGACGTTGCGCGTTTCTTGCGGTCGCTACCCCTTTCTCGCCGTCAGCAGTTGGCGTCCGAACTTGAAGATGACCGTTTGGCCGACCTTCTTGAAGAACTGCCCGAAGACGAGCAATTGCGCATCGTCGAAAACATCGACCTAGACCGCCTTGCACACGTCATCGAAGAGATGGACCCCGACGACGCGGTTGACCTGTTGGCAGAAATGCCGCGCGACCAGAGAATCTCGCTTCTTGCTTCGATGGACCCCGAAGGTGCGCGACCTCTGCGCCAACTCCTTGTCTACGCAGGCAACACTGCCGGCGGATTGATGACCAGCGAGCCGGTCATCCTCGCACCCGACGTGACGATTGCAGAAGCCCTTGCAAAAGTTCGCGAGTTCGAGCTGGCACCCGTGTTGGCTTCACAAGTTTTTGTTTGCGTCGCGCCCACGTCTCCCCCGACCGGAACATTCCTAGGAACCGTTGGCATTCAAAGGATGCTGCGCGAACCACCAAGCACCGAAATTGGCCGCTGCGTCGACGGAGACCCCGAGTACATCGATGCCGGCCTCTCGGAATCCGAAGTCGCGCGAAAGCTTGCGGGCTACGACCTCTTGGCCATTGCGGTCTGCGACAAGGAGCGTCGACTCCTCGGCGCTGTAACCGTCGACGACATGTTGGACCACTTGCTGCCCTCCAACTGGCGTAGAGGTCGCTGATGTCACTGGCGAGCAAGCTCCGCAAGATCACACCGCGCGCAATCCGCAACCGGTTCGACTTTCACTGGGACCCGGACTCCTTCGGCAACATCAGCGAGCGCATTGCCCGCTTGCTGGGAACCGGAAAGTATCTGGTCATCCAGACCTTCGTCTGTGTTGCCTGGATTGCTTACAACTCGGTCACGGGCGACGGCATCCGTTTCGACCCCTTCCCTTTCATTCTGCTGACACTGGCGCTGTCACTGCAGGCCGCCTATGCCGCACCCCTCATCCTGTTGGCTCAGAATCGACAAGATGACCGCGACCGCGCGCAATCCGAGCGTGACCGTCAACTCAGCCAGCGCACTCAGGCCGAAGCAGAGTTCCTCGCTCGAGAACTCGCATCTGTTCGCTTGCAGCTTGCGGACGTAGTCACAAGCGACGACCTCAACCGAGTAGTCGAACGCCTAAGCGATGCACTTGAACAAGGTCGTGGCTCGAATGCAGGAACCGCGTCTGCAAACCACGCGCCCACATCCGGTTCGACCGACTCAGAAGCCGAAACCGAACGCGAAACTGAACGCTAGGACGAACGGCGATCGTTTCGTCTAGTTGAACGGTGCTGCAGTAGCGACAACTTCTGCATTCAGCGCAAAGTCAAGCGAAGGCTGAGGCTGCGCGTCACCGTACGAACCAACCCATCCGGTGTTCGACGTCACCCAGTAGCCATTGCCTGACGCCGTTGAACGAATGCCTGCCGCTTGGCCCGCAATGGTGTTCGCCGCCGAACCGAAGTAATGCGCATCACCAAAGTTGAACACTCCCCCGTCGCGCGCAACAAAGCGGTAACCGCGGCCAGATGCCGTTGCACTCATTCCAACAATCGGGGCTCGCAAACGAATGTTTCCAGTTGATCCGTAGAACCCTGCGTCGCCGAAGCTGAAGACTCCACCATCGGCCGCAACGAGCCAATAACCGCGCCCCGAAGATGTCGGCGTCATGCCAACGATTGGTTGGTTGAGCTTCATGGCGCCGGTCGATCCGTAGAACGCGGCATCACCGAAACTGAAAATGCCTCCGTCAGATGCAACCATCCAGTAACCGTTGCCACTTGGCGTGCGCGCCATGCCAACCACAGGTTGGTTGAGCTTCATGTTTCCCGTAGACCCATGGAAAGCAGCATCACCGAAGCTGAATACACCGCCGTCGCGCGCGACCAACCAATATCCGTTGCCTGAACGAGTTGAAGTGGCGGTCACAACCGGTTGGTTGAGTTTCATAGAACCCGTCGAACCGAAGTACCCAACATTGCCAACCGAGAACACGCCCCCATCGGCAGCAACCATCCAATAGCCGGCCTTGGCAGCCGGGGTGGTTGCGGGTGTCGGGTCACCCGCGTAACCCGGCGTTGCGTAAGACAATCCCGGCGCACCCGAAAGTGCCATCGGTTCTGGCGTCACACTCACACCTGGCCATGCGGACTCCGACGGCCACATTGATTTCCACGGCGAGTCGGCGCGAATGACACCGACATTGGTTGCGGAAATCGCAAGGTTGTCGTCTTTCCAGATCGAGTAACCCGAGCTCGCAAAGTTGGTGACCCTCACGTTGCGGAAGTCCCAGTCACGCGTCTCGACGGGTTGAAACTGATTGGGCAAGAGGAACATTGACTGATACGTCGTCGAACCAACAAGACCATCAATGCGCAAGGTCTTCGGCCCACCCCACGTTTGGATGATGTCGGCGTGGTTACCGGCCTGAGATCCCTTGACCGTTTCCACAAAGATGTTCTGCAGCGTCACCGTCGCGCCGAGACGTTCGTCAAGGTTGATGCCCTCGCCAAGGTCAACGCCGCCGATGTAGAGGCCTTCGACGTGAATGCTTCCCGTTTGGTTCTTCAGATACAAACCGCGTCGAGCCGCTGGAGCCGGCGCCTCTGCAGCTGTTGGAACCTCAATGCGACCACCAATCAGAACCACGTTTCGCCCGCCGGTGATCTGCAGTCCCCCGGCTTTCCTGATGACGCCGTCAAAAACAATCCTGTAATCGCGAGAATTATCCAGAACGACGTTGTTGTTGGAATCGTTCACATGAACAGTCGTTGGCGCCGTCAGTGGAGGCGGGCTCCACGTCAACCTGTTGCCCACCGCCGATGCCGGCTGCGCAAACAGGGACAGGCCCAGTCCACTAATTACAAAAAGTGCAAGCACCAAAAATGGTGCAATGGCACGCTTCCTTGCTTCGCCCACGTCTCACTCCCGAGTCACTTCCGTGTGGCTCTTGTCGCCTGATTTTTTTATCGGGCGATTAGGGAGGGGCGTTGATAGCCTTTTTCACTCTCCGTGGTATTTCTCACATACCACCTGGTCACAGGGGCATGAAGCGGCGATTTAGCGCCTATTTACCAACCAAGAACGGCGGCCGCGGGTCCGAAATTGACCAATTCGGCCAAACGGTTCATGGGGTGCCAAGTGGGTAGAGACCTCGCCGAATCAGTCGGCGGAAACTTCAACAATGCCGGCAGCTCATAAGAAAACGCACACCAGTCAAGGCGGCGTCGGAACCTTGGGGATTCAAAAAGCTCCGGGTAGGCCTCTGCAAACCACCTCAAGACGTCCAAGAAATCCGCACGCTCCAGCTTGTAGCTACCCATGGTGTGCAACTCGGGCTGCACGCAGAACCGCGCAATGGTGTCGACATCCTGCTCGGCAAAACCGGGGTGAGCCCACTCGAAATCAATGAGCGCGGTAAGGCCTTCTGGCTGCGCCAGAACGTTTTCCAGATGCAGGTCTCCATGCACGAGACCCATTTGTTCACCGGGATCAAATGCGCCGGCCAGTGCCGAGACTTGCCCTCGCGCGGCCTTCATCAGACCTCGATCCACGTGAGGCGTACCTTCAAGCATCTCGGTCATTTCGATCATCTCGTCAATCGAAAGCAGCGCCTTTGGCTCGCCGCTCCCCCACAGCTGCTTGCGCTGTTCCGGAGTGAGCGACGTCTCATGCACCTGCCTTGCCGCCACGGCAAGTTCGTGGATCAGATTCCGGCGCTCCGCGACTTTCAACTCTGCCCACAACTCGCTCAACGTCGCGCCGGGACAGCGCGCAACGACGATGTACTCGCCAAAAGTTGCACTGCCCGCCGCATACACCTTTGGATGCATTGCTTCTTTCGACAACATCGCGTGAAGCATTGCTTCGCGACGCAGGCGCACACTCGAACGATCAAAAGACACGCGAACGATCAACGGCCCCGCCGCCCAAACTTCGTTGGAAGAACCCGCGATTCTCACCGGAGACCCGGCCCCCGAAAGCCCATGTTCGCGCAGGATGCTGGCAACTCGCATGCGCCCACCGATGTCGGCCGTGCCCTTGGACGCCAACCGTCGCGGAGGTGCAGTAGCGAGGCGGCCGAGGAACTCGTCGCCTACCGCGAAACCGGGTTGGTGGACAGACATCACTGATTTATCGACCGCAACACTGCCCCAAGTAGCCCTTCTTTTCGATCCAGGCAGAAAAGGTCCTCCCCTGCCCCTCGGGGCCATATTTCCCCTCCAGGAAGGCAACGGCCCGGCTCCGAGGTAGTTTCTGACTACCCAAAACGCAGGAGAGACATGAGCCAACAATCTGTTGCAGGTCAGCGCTACGGAAGAGTCCTCATCAAGGTGAGCGGAGCCGCCGTTGCCGGCAAGGAGGGCTTTGGCCTTTCATCCGAGGCCCTCGACCAGATCGGCAATTCCATCCTCGCCGTACGCGACATGGGAATTGAAGTTGCTGTCGTGACGGGTGGTGGGAACATCTTCCGCGGAAACGTCGCCAGCGACTGGGGCATCGAGCGTGTCGACGCAGACCACATCGGAATGCTGGGAACCGTCATCAACTCACTGTTCCTGCGAGGGGTACTGACATCAAAGAGCGACTACGACGTTCGCGTCATGACCGCCCTGCCCATGAACAACTTTGCAGAGCCATACATCCGCCTTCGCGCAACACACCACCTCGAAAGAGGCTCAATTATTGTCTTGGCGTGTGGCATTGGTCAACCGTTCGTCACCACCGACTACACGTGCGTGCAGCGTGCAATCGAAATCAACGCTGACTCCATCTTGTTGGCCAAGCATGGAATCGACGGCGTCTACACATCAGACCCCCGCCAAGACCCCAACGCCAAGCGCTATCAAACCCTTGGTTATGACGACGCAATTGACAAGGGTCTAAAGGTCATGGACCAGTCGGCGTTGATCCTCGCGCGCGATCACAAGATGCCGTTGCACGTTTTCAACTTCGACGACCGCAACGCAATGACTGAAATCTGCAACGGCATCAACAAAGGCACTTACCTCGCGCCAACCCACTCAACAGAACTGGCCGAACCAAACGCCTAAGAAAAGATCGTGTCCATGACTTCGGACGTGTCGCTTAGGTCATGGAACAACGCGTCGGGCGACAAGTCCGACAGCTCGTCATAGGTCCGAAAACCAGTGGCTACCAACATCGACCGGCAGCCATGATCGCGGGCGACTTGATGATCGTGTTCGGTATCACCAACGACCCATATCTCGTGAGGGTCGTACAAGTCCTTGCGCTTTTTCTCAATGCGTTTGAGAGCAATCGGAAGCAAGTCACTGCGGTTTTCTGAATCTGCGCCGTAACCGCCAACTTCAAAGTCGAAAAAGCTTTGCAGGTTGACCGTGTGCAACTTGAGTACGGCGTTCGGCGCAACATTGCCCGTCAACAGAGTGCTGCACGCGCGCGTGTGTGAAAGCTCAGTCAACAACAGGCGTACGCCCGGACACACCGTGACTTCAGCCGCAAGCTCGTCGCGCATCTCGGTGTAAACGTCAGCGAACAACCGCAGATACTTACGCGACATTGACACCATGTCTTCGTTGGCAACACCATTGGCCCGCAGGCGCTCCCTGGCCAAGAAAAGGTCTGTGCGGCCGTGGTTATGGACAACTCCCGCTTCGGGTTCGCGTCCGAGCAAGCGACGCAATGTTTCTGACGCGACGCGATGACCCACACCCGCTCTCAAAAGCGTGCCGTCAATGTCCCACAACAACAGGCGCGCAGGGCGATGCGGGTCAGGCGTGTTCATCGAAGAAACGGAGTCTGGCGAGGCTTAGTAGTAGTTGGGGGCTTCTGCAGTGATCGCAACATCATGCGGGTGCGATTCGATCAAGCCTGCATTTGTTATCTGTACAAACTTTGCGTTCTTCATGGCATCGATGGTTGGCGCACCGCAATAACCCATTGACTGACGTAAGCCGCCAACAAGTTGGTACAAGGTGTCCTTCACCGGGCCACGGTATTTGATTCGCCCCTCAATGCCTTCTGGCACAAGCTTGCCGGTGTCTGTTACTTCGCCCTGGAAGTAGCGGTCTTTTGAGAACGAGCGCGACGCCATTGCACCAATCGAGCCCATTCCGCGGTACTCCTTGAACCGCTCGCCTTGATGCAAGACAACCTCACCGGGGCTTTCGTCGGTTCCAGCGAGCAGAGAACCAATCATCACGACATCGGCACCGGCCGCAATCGACTTGGCCACTTCACCGGAGTAACGAATGCCGCCATCGGCAATAACCGTTGCATCAAAACCATCGACGGCACGCGCAGCGTCCATGATTGCACTGAGCTGCGGCACACCAACACCGGCAACAATGCGCGTGGTGCAAATGGAACCGGGCCCCACGCCAACCTTGACGCCATCAACACCTTGATCCAAAAGTGCGCGCGCGCCTTCATACGTTGCAATGTTTCCCGCAATGACAGGTGCAGATGAACGCTCTTTGATCAAGCGCACCGCCTTCAACACATTGGACTGATGTCCATGTGCAGTATCGACGACCAAGACATCGACGCCCGCGTCAAGCAGTTGTTCTGCACGATCTAAACAATCGTCCCCCGTGCCGACTGCACCAGCAATGCGCAAACGTCCAGAGTCGTCCTTCGTCGAGTGCGGATATTGGGTTCGCTTCTCAATGTCTTTAACGGTGATGAGACCACGCAGCTTGTTGGTTTCGTTCACCACGGGAAGCTTTTCAATGCGGTGCTTCGCCAGGATTGCACGCGCATCGTCAAGGGTTGTGCCAACGGGCGCGGTGACCAATGGTTCGCGCGTCATCAAGGCAGAAACAGGCTGGCTGGTGTCCTGCTCGAAACGGAGGTCTCGGTTGGTCAAAATGCCAAGCAGTTCCCCATTTTCGCCAACAACCGGCAACCCGGAGATCTTGTAGTGGCTCATCAACTTGAGAGCCTCGGCAACTGCAACGTCGGGCGACAGCGTTACCGGATTGGCAATCATGCCGGATTCCGAACGCTTCACACGGTCGACTTCGGCGGCTTGTTCTTCAATCGAAAGGTTGCGATGAAGCACTCCAATGCCGCCAGCACGGGCCAACGAGATTCCCATGCGGGACTCCGTCACGGTGTCCATCGCTGCAGAAATAATCGGAATCGAAAGGTTGATTCCAGGCACCAGGCGAGTTGCGGTCGAGACTTGTGAAGGAACAACGTCTGACGCCGCGGGCTTCAGCAGAACATCATCGAAGGTGTAGCTAAGCCCAACGATCTTGTCTGACGATTCGCTCATATGCCCGTGTCCTTTGCAGTTGCTTTGGGACAGGCTAACAACAACGGTGGGTTTCGATGGCGCGCCAAATGCAGGCGCGCTAGCAAACTGGGTTTACTTGGCTCTACTTGGTCTTGCGGCGGCCGTAACGCTTCTCGAAGCGCTCCACGCGACCGGCGGTGTCGACGATCTTTTGCTTACCCGTGTAGAAGGGGTGGCTGGCACTCGAAAGTTCGAGGCGAATGAGCGGGTAGGTGTTGCCGTCTTCCCACTTGACCGTGTCTGGGCTGGTCATGGTTGAGCGGGTCAAGATGTCGAACTCAGCGCCCTCATCGCGGAAAACGACGTAGTTGTAGTCCGGGTGAATGTCATTCTTCATCTCGATATCGCCTTTGCAAACCTCGGGAAAGCGGGCGGTCAGCCCAAACCAGCGCTCCACTCTAGCGTCCCTCCGGCCATTCGACCGCCAAGACCTCAGACAACCACGTTCAGGCTGGCCGCATAGCCGTCAGTAACGCTTCCCGTGACAGTCGCCAGCTGATGAGCAGCACTGTCATCTCTAAAGACGTTGTCGGTGGCCAGCGAGGTGCGAGCCAAGTTCCGAATGCTGGCCGAATAGCCACTGGTTGCGTAGACGGCTTCGCAAATGTCTTCAGGAAGGGCCATCTGACTGGTCTTGCGGATCTGCCCCGACGAAACAGCGGTCTGCACGTTCTCGTAGACCTCAAAGTGAATGTGCGGCCATCGGCCGTCGTAAGCAGCCGGGAAAATAGAGGTGAAGCTGAGATTTCCTCCGGCATCTGCAACCTGCACCCCGCGCAGATAGTTCTCGTTGCTCACACCACTCGAATACATCGAATACTTTCCGTCGCGGTCGCAGTGCCACAGATAGACAGCTGCCCCCGCAAATGCCTTGTTCTCGTTGTTCGAATCGAGGATCTTGAGATTGATTGTCAGCGGAACACCTTCGGCTGTGGTTGTAGAGGTTCCAAAGCTGGAGCGGATGTCGTTGCGGACAATCCCGCTCTCCACCAACACATCTGGTCCGTTTGAACCATCACCGGGATATGGCCCGGCCGTCTCAGTTGGAATGACTTCATTCGTTGTCGAACCACCCGCTGACCCGGTTACCGAGGTCGTTGTGGTGGTGGTGGCGATCGTCCCGGCGTTCTTGACGCCACAGCCCGCCAGAAACATAGCGCCCGCTCCACCGGCCAACATCTTCAACGCATTGCGCCGCGACATCAGCTGGCTCATGTCGAACTGGAGACCGCGGTCCAACATGTTGTCTTCATGGCTGTGATGGGTGCCCATTGTTTGTGCCTTTCGCGTGTTGATTCACTTGAGTGATCATCACAATGACGGCACAACCTGAAAGGACTCTGTGTGTCTCCTGAGACACACGTAGGAATTGGACTTCCTAAAAGCTCGGCACCGCGCGGTAGACAATCGTTGCCGAGTAGCTGCCTGCGGGCGTTGCAGCCGAAGCGGCTGCCGCGTAAAGCACACACCCAGTCGTGCCCACGGACCCGGAAGAACCAGACAACACAACATCAGCCGAACCAGATGCAGGCACCCGCGCGTAGACATCGCCACCAGCCCCCAACGCTGGACGTGTGTAGCCAAACGCTGCAGTGCCGCCACTCATCGCCGCTGGCGAGGCTGTAGTGCCCGAAGAGTCGGCGATGAAGTTCCCCTTCCATCGCCAAAGACTTGCCCCGGTGCGGCGGCCGTTGAGCTCAGATAAACGTTGAATCCGTTGCCCGCGTTTGAACTAACGGTCAATGACTGTGCAGCACGTCGAACGGACGATGAATCAAGAGACCCGAGAGACACACTTGTTGAACCAGCAGTTGCGTTTTGACCGACGCCGTTACAACTTCCAGAGTGTGAGTCCACCTCGAAGGAAAAGGTCGGGTCCACAACCCCTGCTACTTGCGTGGTCTGCAACGTGTGGAAGGCAGCGGTTTCGGGACCATCCAGAACATTTCCCGCGCAATTTCCAGAACTGCCGGTTCCAACTTGGTCATAGGTAGTGACGGTCATCCAAACCGCCTGTTCAGCACTTGCCTGAGCAAGGTATGACACCCCAAAGTACGCACTGCCACCCGGCACATAGCCAGTTGCATTGTTAAACACGACCTGGCCTGATGCAGCCAGAGTGCGGTCTGACGGCCACGTCGAATCAACATTGACGGCGGCGCCTCCAAGGTATGGCCCGGCAAGCGAAATCGCAGCCACGCTCAAGCCGGCAGGCTTGCCCCCGTCCCCATGTGGCTGATTGCTGAACTGCACCCTCATGCACTTGACGGCCGTGGTTTGTTGATATCCCGCCCATGACCACTGAGCCACCGGCCACGCAATTGCCGGCCGAGGGTCGAGCACTTCTGCCACACGCAACGTAACGGCTGCTTCGGCACGCACAGCCTTGACGTCAAACAGCACGACAATGACAAAGAGCGAGAACGCCAAGCGCATGAACCCACGCATTGGCATCTCGCTCTTTAGTCCGTTCACCACAATCACCTGATCGGCGTGCTGCCGATCAGTACAGCGGCACAGCGCGGTACACAATCTGCGCCGAGTACGCACCGGCAGGAGTTGTCGCCGAAGACGTTGCACCAAACCCAACGCATCCGGTTCCGCTGCCAACACCAGCAGCCCCGGTCAGAACGGAATCGTTGCCGCTGCTTGTTGGAACCTTGGCGTAGGTGCCCGGTGTCAACGCGACACCAGTTCCCAAAGCGGTGTAACCAAACGCCGCAGTGCCTGGCGTGATTGCAGCAGGTGACGCAAAGGTACCTGTTGCATCTGCGATGTAGTGACCCGCGGAGTCCGCAAAGACCTGGTTTGCCGTTGTCGCCGTGGACTTCATGTACACGTTGAAGCCGTTACCAGCGTTTGATGTAACCGACAAGTCTTGTGCAGCAAAGTTGGTAGCGGTGGTGGACAAGTGACCAAGGTCAACTGTTGTTGGACTTGACGTGCCTGTCTGCCCAATGCCGTTGCAGGTACCCGAGTGTGGCGCAACGGTGAATGTCAACGTTCCATCAACCACGGCAGTGACCGTTGTGCGAGGCGTTGTTGCATAACCAGCTACAACGCTTTCCAACGCGGCTCCGCCACAGTTGCCCGAGCTTCCAGTTCCGGCGGTGTCGTATGCAGTCACTGTCACGTAAACCGTTTGTCCAGCAGCCGTTGTTGGTTCGGTTGCCACAGACCAAGTGATGTCCTTCGCACCAGCAGTCTGCGGTGTTGCACTTGCGTTGTTGAATACCATCTGGCCGGTGGTTCCGGCATTTGTGATGTCGCGGGTGTACGAACCGCTGAGGTAAGTGCCACCAGGGGCACCGGTGCCCACAGATAGACCGGTTGGATAACCCGTGCCATCGGCGTTATTCGAATACTTAACAGCAATGCACCTTGCAGCAGTGGTGGTCTGGAAACCATTCCAGGTGAAGGTGTGCGTGGTAGCAGCACCCGGAGCCGGGTCGCTTGTTGCAACGCTCCATGAGGTTGGAGCGGCGCTTGCGGCTGAGCCGAAGGCCATAGTTCCCCCGAGAACCGCGAGCACAGAAACCAGCGCGCGGGCCTTGAGGCCGATTTTCTTGTGAGCGGTAGTCATGTAAATAGCATCGGCCGCAATTAGCCGTTCCTTTACGGCGACTTTGAGCAAATCGGCCCTCAACTAGCCTGGTCATGGACTTTTCTGAGCATTCGGAGACGTTCGGCCCTGCTTCTCTGACACGCATAGACCTGCCTGGATTGGCTTGGATTCCAGGCTCCCTCGTACCGTTGATCAGACCATTCCCCGAACGAAGCAGGTTTTCGTGAGTCGTAATGCATCCAACACAAAGCCTTTCGAGGGCGCCGTCTTGCAGATCCACCCCAGTGGTCCGAGCGACGGAGCCAACGGATCGGTCGCACGTGCTGGCGGCGGCGAGACCGTCATCTGAAAGATGATCGCGTCTCTTCGTGAACGCGCGATTCCGGTAGCCACCCTGCACGCTCTCGACGAATCAGCCAACGGTCTTCGCCACAGTGGGGGCGACTTCCAAGAATCGAAGCCAATCTCATTCGACGGGGTACCCGGTCTATTGGCTCAAGTCATCAACGTGGGTTGGTCGATTGACAACACCCAACAAAACGGGGCTGAAGATACCGTTGCCAAAACCAAAGCGGCTCTTCATCAAATCTTTGATGCGCATGGAAACCCAGCCGCATTTCACGCGCACAACCTTCACCACCCCGTAGTGAAAGAGATGATGCAAGCAATTACAGAGGTCGGTCGCGAGCGCG
>JBDIBA010000041.1:0-15406 GCA_039812705.1 Acidimicrobiia bacterium | reverse complement strand
CCGCAGTGGAGGTGGCGGGAATTGAACCCGCGTCCTTCAGAGCCTCAACAGGCATTCTCCGAGCGCAGCTGATGTGAGGATTGTCGGGAAGTAGCGGCGCACCAGCACGGTGCTACTTCCGTAGTCAGCTGAAATTTCCTACCGTGCTCGCTGACGAAGCGTTGGCAGTAAGCCCCACAAGATGACGCCCGGTGCCCGACCCGCGGGGCTGGGGTCGGCCGAACGGCTTCACTGGTTATTAAGCAGCGAGAGCGTACGAAGTGTTGTCTTCGTCGTTTATTTTATGTTTCCGGCTCTTTAACGTGGTTCCGGAGACCACGGCTCGCTTCTCCTGAATCGACGACCGAAGTCGAAGCCGATCACCCCCGTGTTGTGGTGCAATTCAGCACATGAAACGCGAGGAAAGCGTTGTACCGAGTTTTCAAAGGGCATGCGAATTGTTCCAACAATCCGCTGTCAAGGATAACAACGACAAGGCGTCGCGCATTCCCGAGCTTTTAGCAGTCGCCAGTTTCTGCACCGCCGAAGTCGCGGGCAACCTCGCTAGCCGCAATCGCATGGCGTGTGAGGTAATTCTTGTGACCGGCCGTGCAAGGGCCACTTCCATTTTTGCACGGCCGTCCTTGAAGTAGATGCTGAGATGGATGAGGCCGTGGTTGGCAAATTCAGACGATCTTGCAACACGCTTTGGCGGTGAACCCGCAGACGAAGCGCTCAAAATCCCTCAGACAAGATGGCCTGAAATGGCTTGATGTGGCCTTTGGTAGGGCTGCGCAAGGGGAGTGGCTGGGGCCCAAGAAATCGTTGAACCGGCTCGAAAAGCTTCGAGTACTAGCTGCATTGACGCGTGTGACAAAAGAGATGGTCGATGAAAGGCATGCACTTTCCCCAGACTCTGCAAAGAGCGAGTTCTTTGCAATTGATCTCGGCCAGCTGAGGGTTCTTGTTTGGGAAAGAGCAGATGGCTTGGTTCCCATTGCAAGTTTCCGCCAAGGGGACAGAGATGGTGAACGAAGGGCGATGGCCAAGGCACGCTTGGTCAAGTCGCGACTTGAAGCTGGTAGCGAAGTTCAGTTTTCTTTTACGCCTTTTGATCCGTCAAGAGTATTTGCAGGTGATGCAAAGTCTCCATCGCAACTTCCGAATACATCGGCTTCCGGTGAAGTTGCAATCGTTCCGGTTGTGATTCCAGAAACCGGTTACAAAGTCAAACGATCAAAGCCCACTCGTGAGCGGATGAAACCAAAATCATCGGGGACGAAGTCGGTACCAGGAGGTCGGCCAACAAGAGCTGCGGCGCACACGAAATTGCCTGCCGCTGCAGAGAAACCCGATGAAATCAAGCCCGAAACCCTGGCTGAACCGATTGCAGCACTTCGTGCCTTCGATGCGAACAAGGACCGGATCGATCAATTGAAAAATGACGTTCTCGAGGTGATCGACGAGCGCTGGATGGAAGACACCTACAAGAATCCAGACTTACTAACGGTCACCAAGGCTGACTTGGTTCGACTGATGAAAGCGGCTCAACCAAACAACGCCAATGTTGAAATTGTCGCCGACGCACACTTGCGCGCAATTGAATCTGCGCGCAAGCCAATGGTGGCCGAACGTGAGGCTTTGTTGGCGAGGATTGCAGCTGCAATTGCAACCGATCGCAAAGATGTGATCGAAGCCGTATTCGGGATTCGTAGCTTGGGAAGTACACACGCACAGGAGGCCGCAGCAGCGCTTATTCCTGCGGCGTTATGGGCAGCCCAACATGGTCACGGACTAACCGCGCCGCTCTTGCGAGACGAACCGCGATCGAGATTCGAACGAGTTGAACAAACAAACATCGCGCTCGATGTCATGTTCATGCAGACCCGCTTTCGCGTCAGTCCCGGACAAGGAGTGTCACGGCGTGCAGTAGAGCGTGCCAATGCGGCTCTCGAAATTGCACCGGTGTCTTCAATGCGAAACGCACCATGTCTCGACTTGACCTAACCCGCGCCGCTGTTCAGCGGCCGTGAGTCTTGGCGCCGCTGATGTCGCGAGCGACCTCGCGGGCAACGTCGCGAGCTGCAATTGCATGGCGCTTGTCGTAGTTCTTGCGACCGCGCGCAAGGGCTAGTTCTACTTTTGCACGGCCGTTCTTGAAGTAGATGCTGAGTGGAACGAGCGTGAAGCTCTGTTGAGTGGTCTTGCGGTGAATCTCGTCGATCTCTTTGGCGTTGAGAAGCAGCTTTCGCCGGCGATCGGTGTCGACTGCACCCCAGCCGGTGGCGTTTGCCCACGGGCTTATGTGCATTTGAATTACCCAAACTTCGCCACCGTCGATTCGGGCAAATGATTCGCGAAGCTGTGCTTTGCCCTCGCGCAAAGACTTAACTTCGGCGCCTTTGAGCACCATTCCTGCCTCGAAGGTGGCTTCAATTTCATAATCGTGTCGGGCTCGGCGATTTTGGGCGACGATTTCAATGCCCTTTGTACCTGCCATGGCAACCAAGGTTAGAGCATCAAAACATTCTCCGATCAGGAACTTGCCTCGAAGCGATCACCTAAGGAATTTAAGTGGTCCCACCAAAATGCCGATTGAGAAATGATGGGCTACCAACGCAGACACCTAAATAAACAGGCTGTCTTAGCTAATCGTGCCCGAAAAGCGCTGGTGGTATTGATTGTCACGCTGGTTACCGTGGGCGGCTGGGCGGCGCCTGCCAGCGCCGGAACCTTGAGCGGGGTCTCTGCATACCTCAGCGAGCACGTTAAGGGCGCTTCGGGTAACCGCATTGATATTCAGGCGACGACCTCCACCACATCGACCCTCACAGAGGTCCGCGCAACGGTGCCCGTAGGTGCCGATGTCAGCCCGGGAAACCGGGCCTTGTTGTTGTCTGACACATCGTCGGGTAACTACGCATCTACCCCCAGTTCGGTTAACAACAACTTTCCAACAGGTGACCTGGACATCAGAGCCAAGGTTGCTTACCCCGATTGGTACAGCGGGGTTGTCAGGCATGTTGTTGCCAAGCGGTCAAATGACCCTTCGTATTCCATGACCATCAACGTGCTCAATCAGTTGGAGTTTCCCATTTGGGATTCGAGTGGAAATCAAAGCTACATGGCACACCCGTTGCCGACCGGGTGGGCGCCTGGCAGTGCTCACTGGCTGCGGGTGACGCATCGCATTAGCGATGGATTAATTGGTTTCTACGTCGGTGACAACGGCCAAACTTGGACGTTGCTTGGAACCGCGACAGGCCCTACATCGCGCCGCAGCTCGAGTGATCTGGTCGAGATCGGGTCGAACTATACAGGTAACAGCGTTCAACCCGCGGCGATCTATCACGCCGAAATTCGCAACGCCATCGACGGACCAATCAAACAAGTTTTCGACGCAGCAGATGCTCGTGTTGGTTCGGTGCTTTCGTGGACCGCGCCAACGGGTGAAACCTGGACCGTAAACCGCAGCGGTTCGGGTGCAAACCAAGCTGACATCGGCGGAGACTTGAGTGCACCAAACATCGGCGGCATCCCAACTGGTGGCCGCGCACAACTGCGAATGAGTGAAGGCGTAATGCGCTACCAATTCCCCAGCCCGCAGAGCATCTCAACTGGGACCAACGTTGTTCTCGGGCTAAGCGGACTGAAGTTTCATCGCAACGTCAGTAGTTACACGCCAACAATCCATACGCGCAACAACACAACCGATGTCGACGTGGCAACTGCCCCGGCGATGGGGATTCAAGAGCAACTGATCGAACAAGTTGCAGGCAATCACGACATCGTCCCAACGACAGATGTATCAGCCACAAGCGTTCGCATGTTGCCCAGCTCAATTGCAACTTCAGGAAACTACGTGTACATAACTGATGGCCTGACACGTACCGTGCTTCGCCTGGATACAACAACCAACATGATCCGCCGAGTCGCGGGCAACGGAGTAATGGCAGGTGCCACTTTAGGCGGCGCTGCGACTGCAAGCGGGCTGCTAGAACCCAACGGCTTGGCGGTGGACTCGGCAGGCAACATATACGTTTCTGAGCGTTGGGCGAATCGAGTTCTGCGGATAGACGGTTCAACGGGCATTATCTCTGCCGAAGTCACGGGTTTGAGTGGTCCCGAAGGTCTGGTATTTAACACAACGACTTCACCAAACACGCTTTACATTGCAGACGCTGACAACAACAAGGTTGTAAAAGCAGTTGGCAGTCCTGGATCGCGAACCGTTAGTGATGTTGCAACTGGAATGACCTTGCCAGAAGACGTTGCCTACCACGGCGCGACTGGTGATCTGTACGTTGCTTCACAAGATGCAAACACCATTTACAAGATTCCCAACGGCAGCTCTACGCCGTCTGTGTTTACCGGACCAGATTGGGGTTACGGCGGTGACGGAGGCCCAGTTTCTGGCGCTGAAACATCTGGTGTGCACGGCGTATCAATAGATGACGCCAACAACTTGTTGATTGCTGACACTTGGAACAACGCAGTGCGCAAGGTCGACCTTTCAACGAACATCATTACAACATTTGCCGGCACGGGTACACAAGGCGCATCTGGCGATGGCGGGCCAGCCATGTCGGCGACGATGGCAAATCCTGAATCTGTCCGCTTTGACGCATCAGGCAATTTGATCATTAACGACCGCGACAACGGCCGCATTCGCAAAGTTGCTAGTGGCACCATTAACTCCATTGCAGGAAATGGCGCGTTTGCCGTTGGGGGCAGGACCAGCGCAGGTTTTGCTGACCTGAACTCTTTGTCAACCGACGCATTTGGCAACGTTTATGCATCTGATACTGCTGTAGGTGCCGTGTTCAAAGTTGATCCCAATAATCACACAACCGTCTTTGCCGGCCAACCTCCATTTACTGGCGGGGCAACCGGTGATGGTGGGCCAGCAACATCTGCAACCGTGGGCGGTGTTGCAAATACCGTGTTTGGGCCCGATGGCAGCGCTTACATCGCTGAGATGTATTCACAACGGATCCGTAAGGTTGCGCCAAATGGCATCATCACCACGGTTGTGTCTGGCTTTGCGGCAAATGTGAATGCAATAGTGCTGTTGCCGCAGTCCAACGTTGCAATGAATCCCAACAACGATTTGCTGCTGGTAGCACTCGACAATGGAACCCTTGTCTCGGTAAGCGCCGGTGGAACAATTCACGCATACGCCGGCAACAGCGGAACTAGAACCACAGGCGGCGATGGGGGGCTTGTTGCAAGTGCAACCTTCAACCGAATCTTTTCGCTGGCTGCTGGACCTAACGGAGACATATTCCTTGCCGACGCTGATGACAATCGCGTGCGGCGAATCCATGGCGGGATAATTTCAACTGTTGCCGGTGGCGGCGCGGGCACGGGCGACAATATTGCTGCTACAACTGCGGTTCTAGACCGACCGCGTGCTGTTGCAGTTGGGCCTGACGGGACAGTCTATGTCGCCGAACTATGGGGAAACCGCGTGCGGACATTCCAGCCCGGCGGCAACATCTACACAATTGCCGGAACAGGGGCCAATGGCGATTCTGGCGACGACGGCTACGCGGTAGATGCAACGCTAAACGGCCCTCTGGCATTGACTATTCGCGGCGCAGATGTGCTGGTTAGCGACCTGGGTTCGAACCGCATTCGCGCAATCAAAAACGTTGCTGCTCAAGCACCGTTCATCAACAACGACACATTGACTGCCACCACTAATCAGATGGCCGAGTGGTCAATCAACTCCAACGACTCAGATTTCGATGGAGCAATCGATGCAACGCTGACCAATATTGTCAGCGGCCCAAGTCACGGAACGGCCGGTATTTGGAAAGACAGCTACGACGCAGCAATAACGCGTTTGCAGTACACGTCTGCAAGTGGTTACACAGGCGCAGACTCAGTTACTTACCGCGCTTGCGATACAACACGCACACTTTGTTCCAATGCAACCGTCAGCATTACCGTCGGCACTACTGAAGTTCCAGTAACTACAGGCGGCGTGCGTGAAGGTTGGGCATCAGATAGCGCTCCGGCACAACAAGTTGTTGCTGGGGCAAACTTCAGTTACTCGCTGGTTGACGGCACCAGTATTGCTCGGACGAATCTCGTCACCGGCAAGTACGAAGCCTTTGCAGGAAATGGAACGAACTTCGTTTCTGGTGACGGCGGCCCAGCTGCAGCCGCGGGCATTGGTGGAACAAATGCAATGACGCTCGGTCGCCGTGGCGAGCTGTATTTGCTCAATTCCACGGCCGGAACAATTCGCATGATCGACGCCGACGGGACGATTACAACGGTTGCGGGCATCAAAGGCGGGCCAACGGTAGACGGCGCGCTCACAAGCTCTTTTGACTATTCGGGTGCAGTCGGCATTGCGCCAGACTTTGGCAGTCCCTCCGGGACATTCTATGTGGCGTTCCCCAACAAGGTCATTAACGTGAACGTCGTTGCCAATTGGGCAGTGTTGACGGTGGCAGGAACCGGTGTTGCCGGCAGTTCCGGCGATGGCGGGCCGGCTACTTCGGCGCAGCTCAATGGTGCACGCGGGATTGGTGCAGATCGCGACGGCACGCTGCTCATTGCAGACACCAACAATCACGCAATACGTCGCGTTTCCAATGGAACCATGTCAACTGTTGCCGGAACGCTTGGTGTCGGTGGCTTCAGTGGCGATGGTGCCTTGGCAACTTCGGCACGTCTCAACGCTCCGAGTTCAATAGTTGCCACCGACCAGCCGAACGAGTGGATCGTGGCTGACAAAGACAACAATCGCATGCGAAAATTTGTGGTGGGTGGCAACATTTCGACCATTGCAGGTTCGGGAGCAGCTAGCGGCTCGCCAAATGACGGCGCACCCGTTTCGGCACGCATTGCACAACCCGTTTCGATCACCTTCGAGCCATTAAACAAGTACCCATTGGTTGTTGAAGGCTTCGACGGACGAGTTAGAGGAATAGTCGACAACAGTGTATGGACAACAAACCAGTTCCAGCCAACATCGATGTCCCAGCAATTTGCACGCATTGCACCTGATAGCGGCAGCGGGATAGCTGTCAACGCTAGCAACGACGTGTTCTTGAACTCTGACCCTGGACGCATTGCTTTGGCCGAAGGCAGTCGCCTCACCATGGAAACCGCACCTGGCGCAGCTTCTGCTGGCGCGAACAAAATCCAAGGAATGCTCTTGGATCCATCGACAGGCGACAAGTACTACACCGATACTGATGCTCGACAAGTAAAGAAGATCACTGCAGCTGGAGTGATCTCAACCATTGCTGGAACCGGCGCTAGCGGAAGCACCGGCGACGGTGGACTTGCAACCAACGCGACCTTTGTTGAGCCCTACGGAATCGCGCGACTCAATGATGGTTCGTTGTTGGTGACCGATAAAGGTGCAAACAAGGTGCGGCGAATAGTAATTGGCGCCAACATCACAACATTTGCCGGAACTGGCAATGCTGGTTTCAGTGGAGATGGTGGCCAAGCAAGTGCTGCACAGTTCAATGCGCCTACAGGTATTGCTTCGGACAAGTTCGACACTGTCTATGTTGCCGACACCAACAACAACCGCGTTCGTGCAATCGACTCGGCTGGATTCACCTCGACTATCGCCGGAACCGGTTTAGCTGGTTCATCAGGTGCCACTTATGCGCGCGATGCACAGTTAAATGCACCGACCGCAGTTGCTGTCGGCAACGACCTCGATGTCTACATTGGCGACAACTCTGGGCGAATAACGGGAGTTGGAACAAACAACGAGTTCTTTGTTCAAGCTGGAACTGGCACAAAGGGTTATTCACTCAACGGAACAGCAACAACAACCAAGATTGGCCGTGTTGTTGGTCTCGCAATCTTTGCGAACAACATGTACTTCATAGACCGAGACGCTGGGCGCATTCGCTTGGTCAATGTTGGCGATCAAACCATCCACTTGAGTGCAGCAGAGTTGCGCTTTATTCCAGGTGCCCCGGGCCACACCGCTAACCAGATGTTGTTGTCATTCAAGACGGCCACAACAGTGCCTGTGCAACATATCTGGGTTCCGCTAACTAGCGCAACGGGCACTCCAACGATTGCTGCCAAATATGGAACTAGCCAAAGTCCGGCAATATCGCTAGATGCTTCTGGTTTCATAATCAATTTGCCCACAGAGGAAACGTTGCGTGCGAACACCACGTACGCATTCGTCATCGAGAACCTTTCCCCTGCAGCGCAAGGCCCTCGCCAGGTTGAAGTTGACTTGTTGGACGGATCTTCAACACTGCAAACCTTTGGTCACACGAACACATTTCAAACAAATGGTCCAGGAAACCAGCCTGCATTTGGCCAAGCTGGTTTCCGTGCACCTTTGATGGCAGTTTCAACTGCTGGACTGTCGGGCACCTCAAGGGTCAGCGTCGACCCATCGGTTGCAACGTCGGGTTCCGCAACGCGAACCCTTGCCTCGTCTGGCAACCTCAATGGTCAGACGGTGTTGGCGTCACTTGGATCGATGACAAAAGGTGCAACAACATTTTCAATGTTGGGAACCGCTGGCGTGTTACCGGCATCAATGCCTGCAAACACTTGGGGTATAGGTGTAAGCGGTGGCGCAGGTAGCCCAACAACGCAGTTCAGCGGCGGCAAGGTAGCTGGAACGTCCGGCTCGACTGCGATCTATGACAATTTGGCTGTCGGTTCTGCCGTCACGATGTCGTTCCACGCCAAGGTTGACTATCTCCAACCGGCTGGGCGCTATCAATCGACTTGGACGCTCTCGGCATCGGTAGGTCATTGAGAACAAGGACCACAAAACGGTGGGCGTCACTGAATCCAAGTGTGCTTACTGGCAGACTCTGAAGCCATGACATGGCTGGGGAACTCCAAACGACGACCGGCTTTGGTTCTTTTCGCGCTGCTCGTGTTGGCTTTGGCTGGCCCGTTCGGAGCTGTCGCCCGCGCTGCGGCTCAGGGTGAATCTGCTGTGCCTTTGGACACTTCGTCTGCGCAAGAGGCGCCGGTGCCGGCGGCGAGCCCAGACCCGGTTGCATTTTCCGCGGGAGGTCCTGCAGGTGTGGTGAACGTGTCGCTTGGAACGACGATCGATACAGAGATTCGCGTCACGAACGAAAGCGGCAATGCTGCAGTTTTCAACCTCGAAGTCGTGACGTTGAAACCCGAAGAGAACGGCAAGTTGCAACTCGCAGATCAGCCGAATGCCTTTACCAACGCTGTTCAAACCGCGAAGACGGTCCGGATCGATGGGCGGACAGCGCAGCGTGTTGTTGCACGTATTGCCGTGCCGGCAAGGGTCGATCCCGACACGTATTTCGTCGGTGTTGCAGTCAGCGCGCAGCCCGAAGGGGGCGGCACGGCACAGGTCTTGAGAATTGTCGCGCCCATTACGTTGCGCGTTCCAAGTGGCGAGAGTTCCGCGCTGAGAGCAAGGTTTCACAACAGTCGGATTGTGTGGGGCCGCAAAGTGGCCGGGAGTTACGACCTCGAGGTGACCAGGGGGTCGAGCGCAACCGTAGAGCGATCTTTGCGAATCGAACGAATGGGCAAGGCCGTTGCACCAGGCGAGCACCACGGCGGCCCGAGTGAATTGTTGCTGACAGGCAAGAAGAAGAACTTCGATTGGAAGGCCACGTTGCCTGCCACCCACATTGGTCTGGCTCGTCCAAGGCTTGATGCCACATACGTCGACGAAACCGATCAACGCGTGACTGCTCATTTCAATGGCGGCTGGATTTTGATCGTGACGCCACTTGGTGTGGCCGTCGCCATCCTCGTACTGGCGGTTCTGGTAGCAGCCGGTTGGCTGGGTTTTCGAGCCGTGCGCCGAAGGCGGAGATCTTTGGGGCGGTACGAAAAACCATTGAAGGAAGTCGATCAATGAGCCGATACGTGAGTATGGGACGTGTTTTGACGAGACGTTTGGTGGCTGTTTGTCTGGCCGGTGTATTCGTGCTGCTCGGAGTCGCCGCTCCCGTCCAAGCCGCGCCTCTGACCGCCGTGAACTGGGCCATCGATCGTGGGCTTGTCGACGACACAGGTGTTCGTTACACCTGGACGTTCACAACGGCGACCACACAAACGATTTCGTCTGTGTCGTTCACGGTTCCGTCGGGCACGAGCGATAGTGGTTTGGCACTTGGCGATGTGTTTGGCCTGGGGGCGGGAACCGCCTCGCGTTCGGGCACCACCGTCACCTACGCCGTCACCTCACCGGTTTCGATTCCGGCCAACACGCCAATCCTCATCGCTATTTCGGGATTCACCAACACGTCAACGGCTGGCACGTACACGTCGAGCGTCACCGCAGGCTCCGATGGCCCAACGACGTCGAGCTCGGTCAGTGTTGCGCCCAATACAGACACAGTTGCCATAGATGTGCTTCCGGGTTTGTCCTTTTCTTCCAACAAGGCGTTGATCAACTTCAATTTCGGTTCGGGAAGTACGGCAAGCGATTCCTCGACCTTCCACGTGCGCTCGAACGCTGCCAACGGCTACAGCTTGTTCGCGTCTGCAACGCCTCTCAGTTCTGGCGGCGGCGCCACAATCCCGATGATCTCGACCACCCCTGCCACGGGTGCCACCGCGGGTGCGTTTCCAGCCAGCGGAGCGTGGGGATTCAGTGTCTCCAGTGTCACGTCGGGAGGAGCCGGAGCGCTCAACCCTGCCGGAGTCCTCGCAACGCAGTACGCAAATGCGTCTTCTTCGTCGCTGATTGTCAGTCAAGCAGGAACAACAAACGATGACGTCGTGAACATGGCGTATTACGGACGCATTTCGGCAAGCCAGGCAGCGGGCCAATACACATCGAAAATCACCTACACCGCGATTCCCTCGTATTGATGCAACTCGTTGTTTGAGTGAATTGCTCACGCGTTGAGGCCAGGCCGGTAGCGTGGCGATCATGACGACAACACGAGCAGACGGACGCACGCCTGCAGACCTTCGCCCGATCTCTTTCCAACGCGATTACACCGAGTTCGCCCCTGGTTCGGTGCTCGTAACGTTCGGTCGCACAAAGGTGCTCTGCACTGCCTCGGTCGACGAGCGTGTGCCACCTTGGTTGAGGGGAGCGGGTCGCGGTTGGGTCACCGCCGAATATTCGCTGCTTCCCGGCTCTACTGCCGAGCGAGCGGCGCGCGAAGCAGCGAAGGGCAAACAGTCCGGTCGCACTCAAGAAATCCAACGCTTGATTGGCCGCTCCTTGCGAACCGTTGTCGACCTCGAAGCGTTGCCGGAAGTTCAAATCATTCTCGACTGCGATGTGTTGCAAGCAGACGGTGGAACGCGAACCGCTGCAATCTGCGGCGCATACGTTGCACTTAGCGATGCCATTTCACGGTTGAAGCACGCAAAGCTGATCACAAGAGATCCACTGTTGGAAACCTGTGCTGCAATTTCAGTTGGTGTTGTTGATGGCGTGCCATGTCTCGACCTCGATTACTCCGAAGACGTGCGCGCAGAGACGGACATGAATGTTGTGATGACAGGTGCTGGAAAGTTCATCGAGGTTCAGGGAACCGCCGAGCGCGCGCCGTTTTCACGCGACGAACTTGCGTCACTGCTTGCACTGGCCGAAGCCGGAATCACCGACATCATGAAGTTGCAACAAGACGTCTTGTCGACACCTCCGTCGATCCGCACGCCTCGCTGATGACTGACTTGCAACCTCACGATGTGGCGGCGCTTGGTCGAGTTGTTCTTGCAACTGCAAATGCCAACAAAGCCGCGGAGATCAAAGCAATCCTGTGGGATTGGGAACTGATCCCGCGGCCCTCGTCGGTTCCAGACGTTGATGAAACGTCCGACACCCTTGTTGGCAATGCTCGACTGAAGGCGCAGGCGCTTGCCATCACAACCGGCCTTGCCGCACTTGCAGACGACACGGGTTTGGAGGTGCCCGCCCTTGATGGTGCGCCGGGTGTGCATTCGGCGCGATATGCCGGTCCGAACGCAATCGATGACGAGAACGTAGAGAAGTTGCTGACGGAGATGTCGCACTTGGAAGGCGCGCAACGGGCGGCTCGCTTTCGGACGGTTGCGTTGTTGTTGTTGCCGGACGGTCGTGAAGTGATTGGTGAGGGCGTGCTCGACGGTCACATCACAACTGCTCGGCGCGGTGAAAACGGTTTTGGCTATGACGTTGTGTTCGTCCCGTTGCATTCGCCGGGAATGATCACGTTTGGCCAGATGTCAGCTGACGAGAAGAACAAGATGTCGCACAGGTCGAAGGCCTTCTTGGCTCTGCGCGATGAGGTGGCAAAGCTCGAGAAGGGCTGAGTCGGGCTGTCTGGGCTTGGTTTGATCGCGTTTGGTTTGATCGCGGGCATTTCGTACCCTCGATCTAGTTATGCGAGGCGGACCTAATCGACACGTGACCGAGGGCGGAAGCGCTCTCATGCTGGCGCCTGCGGGCTTGTTGGTGTTGATGCTTTTGGGTGGTCTCGCGGTCGATTCCGCGATTGCTCTTGGCGCCCAGCGCGAGCTTGAGAACCGGATCGTTGGAGCGGTCAATGATGCAACTGTGTTGTCGTTGACGCCCGACGAGTTGCAGCGTGGGCCCAATGCTGAGATGTCGCCAGCGTTGGTGCAACGCGTTGTCGTGGAGCGGGTTGCGAGTGCGGCCGGCAATCGTCTTGTTGTTGCACCGCAAGATGTTGTGGTTGAAACGGACCTGTCGACTGCAAGCGTCACTGTGACGGCACAGGGCAGCGCGCCGTACATCTTTGCCGAGGCAATACCTGGACGTGGTGACCGTGCAACGGTGCGTTCACAAGTGACCGCACAGCTCAACTATCGCGGAGCGCAATAGCGCTATTGCATTGCGGTGCTTGTCTGGCGCCGCAGCCGTGGTTGTGAGACGCAGCGCTGTTAGTTGTTGAGGTCTGAGCCGTAGCTGTTCTGGCCCTTGCCCGACGATGTCGGTAGGTCTTTGCCAGTGTTGCGGTCGTATGTGGCGCCGTAGCCTTCGGTGTCTGGTGCGTCTGTGTAGTGAACGGCCGTTGGGTTGGCCAGCTTTGCTTGGACGTTCATCCAGTTGATCACCGGGACGGCTGCACCAATTGCAAAGGCACCGGCGAAGCAGACGATGAAACCCTTCTTGCCCGTCAGTTCTTGGCCGGGGTTTTGTCCCTTGGACCCAAGTGCCCACAACGAAGCAGATACGAACACGCCGATGACGCAAATGATGAGGCCCCAGTAGGCAATGCCGTTGCTGAGGTATGTGAGGTTCTTGTCGCAGAACTCGCCGACGGCGCCAGCACCACTTGGGCTGGAACCCGCGCCCGCGCATTGGTCGACTAGTTGCTGGGCTGAGGCACTGGTTGACGAAAGGGTCAAATAGGCCATGGCGAGAGCCGCCGAGACGGCCGCCTTGAAGGCGTGTGTGTTCACGAGACGCCTGGTCTGTACTGATGTGATCTTTGAAGACATTTCAAACCCCTGACCACAGGAAAAACTAACTACGTATCACGATACACGCTCTACGTATCTAGATACGAAATGCGGGCTTCTGTGACCTGGATTGATCGAAATGTCCGGATTATTTTTTTAGAGGAGTCGCCCGAGGGTTAGAGCGTTGTTTCGCAGATGATCTCGTGATCGTGGAAACCACAGCGGCGATAGAAGTCAGCCGCGCTGTTATTGGCGAAGACGCCGACTTTGGCGCGTTTGGCGCCCGACTTGTTGTCGGAGGTCAGCAGGCAAGGCTCTGGTGTTTGCCTCCATTGGTGCCGTGAGGCACCAAGAGTACGGGCGAGAGGACTCGAACCTCCACGTCTTTCGACACCAGGACCTAAACCTGGCGCGTCTGCCAATTCCGCCACGCCCGCGCGGTAGGGGAAAGGGTAGTTGATGACGCGCTGACGGCGGGCGCGACTTGTCGATTCGCAGGCGAACCCAAGACTGTCACAGGGGGTCAGTACACTTGTTCGCATGGTTGAAGTTCTGGCCAGCGCGCAGCAGTTGACAAGCGCGCAGCAGCTGCGGCTCGTCCACCAACAGTTGAAGGCGTGCGCGGCCTCGTTCGACGTCGATGTCGTCACGGGTGGCGATGCCGTGGGGCTGCTGAGGGTCGCGTCCGAGGTTGAGGCAATGGCGTCGTCGGTGAAGCTGCTGCTTGCTCGTCGAGTGGAGCGGACAAACCAGCATCAAGGCGGCGGTTTCTGCTCCGCGGGCGATTTGGTTGCTTCGCAGACGGGCATGTCGGGGTCCCAGGCTCGGATGGCTTTGGCCACTGCGCGCCACCTCGAATCGCTGCCCAAAACTGCCGAAGCATTTAGTTCGGGAAGGTTGTCGGCTGGCCAGGTCGAAACGGTTGTCAGGGGTGCCGCTGCTGATCCCACTGCCGAATGTGAACTGTTGGGTTTCGCCGAGAGGGACTCTCTGGAGGCGTTGAATCGCAAGAGTCGCAGTTTAGAGAAGCTGGCTTCGCTTGGTCAGCGGCGTCGGCAACAGCGGCTTGCGTTTCAGCAAGGCGCGTGCGGCATGACCCAATTTTGGGGATCGCTAGCGAACGAGGACTTTGCTTTTGTAAAAAGCGCGCTTGATGCTCGTGTTCGAAAGTTTTTCGTGGCTGCGCGGAAAGCGGGCGAGCATCGCAGTCAGGCTTCTTACCTTGCCGATGCATTGGTTGATTTGGCTCGCGATGGTTTTTCATCTGGAACCGGCTCCCGTCCGGGCTCGCGTTCGCGGGCCACGATCAATGTGGTGGTCGATTATCCGGTGATTGCTGGTGCTGGTGGAGGGTGTTGCGAGGTTCCGGGTGTCGGACCGATTTCTGCCGAGACTGCTCGCGAGTGGGCTAACGATTGCTACTTAAACGTGTTGTTGCGCAAGGGAAAAGACGTGACGACCGTCGGTTCAGAGCGCAGATACGTTCCTGCCGACGTCAGGCGTGCGTTGAATGTGCACCACCCTGTGTGTGGTGTTCGAGGTTGCGAGCAGACCGTTGGCTTAGAGCTCGACCATCGAGAAGAGCTTCAGTACGGCGGGCGTTCCAGTTTCGACAACCTTGGATATTTGTGCCGGCATCACCACAAGCTCAAGACGCATGACGGTTTCAGACTTGATGGCGAGCCGGGTGATTACGTGTTGGTTCCGCCCGACGACAAGTCGCCTCCTGGCGATCGCGGGGGCGAGGGCAAGTCAGGCCGAAAGGGGGTTGACTAGCTAAGGGTTTCGGCACGGGCCTGTTTGTTGGCGCAGTTGCAATCTTCGGGGAGCTCTACGCAAAGGACCACGCGAGGGTGCCGGTCGACGCCGCCTTGGCAATTGGGCTCGGAGCATTTGGGCAGAGCTCCGACGTGGATCAGCAATTCGCCGTGGCAATGATCTTGATGATCTGCACAGAGTTGGCATTCGGTGCTCACGAGATCAGACCCTAATCACCAATCGGGCTGGCCGCAGCCTTTGATGATCGCTGATCGCTGATCGCTGATCGCTG
>JBDIBA010000040.1:0-16127 GCA_039812705.1 Acidimicrobiia bacterium | reverse complement strand
ATCTTCTTCGGTGCAATTGGTCAAGGTAAAGACCGTCATGATGCAATGTTCTGCTGTGGCACGAACGTTGTGTTCCGTCGCGCGGCCCTCGAATCGATTGGTGGTTTCCCGACCAACTCTTTGACCGAAGACTTCGAACTCAGTTTGCACATGAACGAACTGGGTTGGAAGGCAACTTACGTTGACGAAACCCTCGCTGCGGGCCTCGGTCCAGAAGACATGGCTTCATATGTCAGCCAACAGCACCGTTGGGCACGCGGTTGTCTTTCTGCATTGCCGCGCATTCTCCGTGCCAAGCTGCCCCTGCGGTTGCGCGCTCAGTACTTGTTGAGCTCGGCTTACTTCCTAAGTGGTTTCACGGTTGCCATTTACATGGCGCTTCCGATTGTGGCCATCTTGACCGGCGAGCTCGCCTTCACGCAGACAAGTGCTGACCAGTTCCTGATTCACTTCGCGCCGTACTACGCGCTGTGTCTCTTCACGCTGACTCGTGCGGGGCAGGGTTCGTTTTCGTTCTCTGCGTTTGCATTGGCGTCGTCCAGCTTTTGGATTCAGATTCACGCCTTCTTCAAGTGGATCTTCCGTCGTCCAAGCAAGTTCGTTGTCACGCCGAAGCAAGGAAGCTCAAGCCGACAGATCAAGGCTGTTCGTCCTGCGTTGCTAGCGCTGATTCTCTTGATCGGTTGCTGCATCTACGGACTGTCGCAAGGCATTACTCCGGCGATGATGAACAACGTTGGTTTTGCGTTCCTTCACATCGCAACGTTGTCCGCAGGAATCTGGCCGGCGCTCGTAAAGGGTCAAGGAAAGAGGCAGAATGGTGCAGTGATAGATCTCACTGATGCCCGTAAGCCCGTTCTTTCTCTTGTCCCCAACGAAGCTGGATGAAGGCTCGCGTTGCAGTAATCGTTGGAGCAGTTGCCTTAGCGTTAATCGTTATTGGTGGCCCTCTTTACATGGCAATTAACAGCGACTTGAAGCCGGAACAAAAGACGCCACCTCGCGAGGCGACAACGGCCGCTGCAAAGCATTTTCTTGATGCTTACGTTGACCCAGATGGTCGCGTTGTCCGACGCGACCAGGGCAACGACACAGTCAGCGAAGGCCAGGCCTACGCAATGCTGGTTGCCGTAGCCATTGGTGACAAGTCTCGCTTTGAGTCCGCGTGGACATGGACGAAGACCAACCTCATCCAACCCAACGGACTGATGGCTTGGAATTGGAAGGACGGCAGCGTTGTAGACAGCCAGCCGGCGTCTGATGCTGACCTCGATGCTGCGCGCGCGTTGGCCGTTGCGGCCCGGCAATTCGACGAGCCGCGTTATGGCGAAGACGCAAAGGCTCTTGCTGCCGCCATCTTGCAGTTCGAGACCCTGGATACCGCTGGTTCCAAGACGCCGGTGCTGTTGGCTGGACCCTGGGCAACAGAGGCACCGCACTACACAAACCCCAGTTATCACTCGCCTCGCACTTTTGACGAGCTTGCCAAGCTGACGGGTAACGCGCGATGGAATGCACTCAATGAAGCCGAGCGCGCTCGCACGTCTGCATTGATTTCACCTGATCGCGACACCGTTCGTTTGCCGAGCGACTGGGCCCGTGTCGATGGAAACGGAACGGTGGTGGCTTCGTCGCCTCCGGGTAAGGCCGAGGAGCCTAAGTACTCATTCGATGCCGTTCGTCTCCCAATTCGCTTGGCCGAGAGTTGTAACTCTGCCGATCGTGAGCAGGCTCGCAAGATCTGGAGCGTTCTCAACCGCAAGGAGGACACCCGCACGGCCGCAGGCCTTTCCTTGCAGGGCGATGTAGTCGACTCGACCACCACCGCTGTTGCTGCCGCGGCGTCGGCTGCCGGTGCGAAGGCCGGCGGAGACTCCGAGCAGATGTATCAGCTGCTTAACAGGGCCGATCAGATCGAAAAGGATCACTCCACCTACTACGGCTCGGCATGGGCGGCCTTGGGGCGCATCATGTTGACGACCGACTGGCTGGGTGTTTGCTGAGCCTCGCTGGGTCAAACCGCGGGCTTGGAGTGGCCGCTGGCCGCGGCCACCTGGACTACATCGAGCGATGAATCGGAAGCACCTTGTGGTGCAGCCAGAGGCGCCCGGCCGAAATCAATGTGCGTAGGGCATCTGATTTCTGAACCTTCGAGCCCGCCTGGTCAATCCAGACCGTGGGCACTTCCTTGATGTCGAAGCCAAGGCGGCGAGCCGCAATCAGAAGGTCGACATCGAAGAGAAAGTCTCGAGAGGACAAGAGGGGCAGGACTGCGCGCATGACATCGCCCTTGATGACCTTGGCTCCGCACTGGGTGTCGCGGTAACCGAGCTTGAAAAGGCGCTTGATGATGACGTTTCCGCCCGAGGTCATGACGTTGCGAAAGAATGAGCGCTTGATTGGCAGCACCGAAGCCGGGTGATAGCGCGAGGCAATGGCGCCGTCTGAGATGTGGGCTACCTCTGCCAGCCTGCGCATTTCCGACGGGGGTGTCGCACAGTCGGCATCGACAAAGCCAACAAGGGGAGCGTCGGTGTGGCGAAAGCCCTCCATTAGAACGCCGCCCTTGCCCAACTTGGGGAACTCCAAGAGGTTTACGCGAGGGTCTTGGGCTGCGTGTGCCTTGACGATTGAAGCGGTGTCATCTGTGCAGCGGTCGAGGGCGACGAAGAAGCGAACGTCGGCTTCTGGGAGGCCTTCTCGGTAAGCCAGGAGAGTGCGCCCGAGGCGCTCCTCTTCGTTGTAAGCGGGGATGACAATGTCGAGCTTCAAAATGCACTCACTTTGGGAAGTTGCCGCTTGACCAGGGTGTTTGGTTGCGAACGGGTGACATTGTTACACGTTCGCAACTTTCTCACCAGTCCTGATTTCTTGGATTTCAGACGGTATCCAGGAGCGCATTTGACGCTGTGGGCCGCCGCTCAAGCAGTGGCTTGACCAGCGTTTCTTGTGATGTGGAGGCCCAATTCGCTGAAGCGTTCGAGAGGCTTGTTGTACCCGCGCTCGAGGTGGTGGATGTCGTAAAGCGTCGACGGGCCTTGGGCTGCGGCGGCCGCAATGACATAAGAGAACCCTGCGCGGATGTCGGGCATGGTGACCTCGGCGCCGTGGAGCTTGCTGACGCCGTGAACAACGGCCGAGTGCTTGGCATTGGTCTCGTAAAAGTTGCAGGTAGGGCCGCCAAGGCATGTGTCAAACACCGAAATGTCTGCGCCCATTGCGTTGAGACCCTGGGCATAGCCGAGGCGGTTCTCGTAAACGGTTTCGTGCAGGACGCTCATGCCATCGGCCTGGGTCATCAGAACGAGAAGCGGGGATTGCCAGTCAGTCATGAAACCAGGGTGGGTGTCGGTGTTGACGACGACTGGCGAAAGCTTGTCGGCCTTCGCGCTGAGCCACTTGTCTTCGATCTCGAATTGGACGCCCATTCGCGCAAGGGTGGTGATAGCTGTGACGACTCGGCCCTGGGTGCAGCCGTGGACCCTCACGGAACCGCCGGTCACCAAGCCGGCCACCAGGTAAGAGAACGCTTCAATGCGGTCACCGGAGAGGGTGTGGCGAGCGCTGGTCAGCGACTTCACACCGTCGATGATGTAGCGACGGTTGGGGCGAAGCTCGATCCGCGCGCCCATGCGCTGCAAGAAGAGGGCCAGCTCGACAACTTCGGGCTCTGTCGCCGCGTTGTCCAAAATGGTCGTGCCTTCTGCCAAAACTGCAGCTAGAAGCACGGTTTCGGTTCCCATGACAGAAGGGAAAGGAAGGCGAATCTTTGCGCCTTTCAGACCCGTGGTCTTGGCAGTGATGCCGTCTTGGGACTCTTCAATTTCGGCGCCCATGGCACGAAGCGCGTTGATGTGGAAGTCCACCGGGCGAGTGCCGATGTCGTCACCACCAACTAAGGGCACGAACACTTCGCCTGTGCGGTGAAGCATGGGAGCAAGAAGGAGAATCGGAATCCTGTTGCGGCCGGTAAACGTGAGAGGGACCTCGCCGGTGCTGATCTCGGTTGGGTCAATGGTGATCTTGTCGCCATCGATGTCTACGTGAGCGCCCAGGTGTCGCATCATCTCGGCGGTGATCTTGACGTCGCCAACGTCTGGGGCGTTCATCAAGACCGAAGGCTGTGAACCAAGAAGTGCAGCAACCATGTGTTTTGTGATGGCGTTTTTGGATCCCTTGACCCCGACTGTGCCATTAAGCGGGCCAGATGGTTCAACCACCCAAGAAGGCTTCGATGCTGGTGATTCGGCTGGACGCGGGGAAGGCGCTGAGGTCACACAAACTCCTAATAAAAGCCGCGTGCGAAGCGGCGGAAACGCTTCCCCAAGTCTAGAGACAACAGGTCGGTTAACACTCATCGTTGGGGTGTTTGTCCGCCAAAGATGGTCAAAATCCCTGGTCTGGGGGTCCGGGTGCGGGGTTTCCTCCGGCTTCCAAAGAAATTGGCAAAAAATCACAAAAAATGCTTGTACGTGACCACGGTACGTGGTTACCTAATTAAGGGCTCGTTAGTGAAGAGGCGCGCGAACGGTCCGCAAGCAGAATCTTGTTGTTGTCTCTTCTTTTAATTAGGAGCTCTTGTGCTTTCACGTTCTTACCTTCGTTTTCTTGCAGTTCCAGTAATCGCCGGTGCCGCAGTTGTGGCAACCAACGGTGTTGCTAGCGCCACCGAGGCCCACACCCATTCAGCTTCCGCCAGTCACTCGGCTGACGCGAAAGTAAAGAGCCTCATTGCAGCTACAGCTGACAGCAAGGCCGCAGTAAAGGCTGCTACCGCCAAGGCATGTGTCGGCAAAGACGCAGTCGCTTCAGTTCAGTACTTCGTAAACGGCAAGCAAGTCAGTGGTCTCCACGGTGTAACCGAAGGTGCTGACGTCAAGGTCAAGGTCACCGCGAAGGATGGCTGTGAGCCAACGACCTTCGGTCTCGCTGTCTACGAAGCACCTTCGAACATCTACAAGGAAAGCGAAGTTCACCTTCAGAAGCTTTCAGCTAGCGACAAGATCACCTTGTCTTCAGGCCAGAGCGGCGAACTGAACATCAAGTCGATCAACTGCTTCTACCAAATCGACTTCTTCACCGGTGACGTCATCGAGACCTTCGCACCTCCGAAGAACCTCTACAACCCAACCGATGGTTCAGATAAGGGTCGCTTGATCGAAGCTGCCTTGGGCGGCGACAACAAGTGCGAAGCACCTGCTCCTACTCCTGAGCCAGAGCCAAAGCCAGAGCCAAAGCCAGAGCCAAAGCCAGAGCCAAAGCCAAAGCCTAAGCCCAAGCCCAAGCCCAAGCCGGAAACTCCTGCTCCGACCCCAACGCCTACACCTACACCTGAAACACCAAAAGATGTTTGCCCAGCAGATGTGAACGACCAGATCACCAACATCAGCTACACCATCAACGGTGTTCCTGGCTTCAAGGACATGAGCACGGTTAAGACCGGCGACCGCGTCAAGGTCACCTTCACCCTGGCAGAGGGTTGCGATGAGAGCGTCTACTCACTCGTTGCTTACAACGCAGTTGACGACGAATTCACCCGCGAAAACGCCCTTCTTCAGAGTGTCTTTGACTCTCAGACCGGTACTTTCGGAGCTGGAACTCACAGCCTCGAAATCATCGCTCCTGACTGCTTCTTCCAGATCGACTTCGTTCGCGGCGAGATCATCAAGCAGTTCGGACCTGTTGACTCAAACAACTACTACGGCGACCAAGGCCGCTTGATCGAGTTCGTGAACGGTGGCGAGGCTTGTGAAGCACCAGCTCCAGAAGTTCCTGAAACACCTGAGGTTCTCGGTATCACCGAAACCCCACAGGTCTTGGCCAAGACCGGTGTTGAGTCAGCTGATCTTGCAGTACTCGGTGCGTCGATGATGCTCCTCGGTGGCGCTTTCACCCGCGCTAGCCGTCGCGCTCGTCGCAACGCAACGGTTGCTGCATAAGGGACTTGCCTGCCCGGCCTAGCCGGGCACTTCCCCAAGCAACAACAAGGCAAGAAAAAGAGGGCCCTTAGGGGCCCTCTTTCTGCTTGTCCGCGTACTGTTTCGACCATGTCAGTAGTCATTGCCGATTGGGTTCGCACACCTCTTGCAACCTCAAAAGGGCAATTGAGCAAGTTCCATTCGGTTGAACTTGGCACGGCTGCATTGCGTTTTTTGCTCGAGCGCGCATCGGCGTCAGGGTCGATGGCCGAGTTGCTGACTACCAGGTCTGGCGCACTTGTAGTTGGTTGCGCGAATCCAATAGGCGAGCAGTCGATGAATGTCGCGTCTGCTTTGGCCGCGGCAGCTGACCTCTCGCAGCGCGTGACGACCGCAACTGTTGATTGCGCCTACTCCAGCGGTCTGCGCGCGCTGTTTAGTGCAACTGCAATGTTGAAAGCCGGTGATGTCGACTTTGCGATTGTTGTGGGCTTGTCATCGGCGTCGAGAGTCGCAGTTGGAAGTGTCGCGGGCCTCAGCGTTGGGCGACCTTTCGGACCGGAACTGTTGAAGCAGTACGGCGGTGACGGCGGTTTGAAAACATCGGGCGAGTTGTTGCAGGAACTTGCGGATCGTTTCGGCATTTCGCGCGTTGAATGCGACGACTGGGCAAAAGAGTCTCGGAGAAAAGCACCAAACAACGCGGGCCGGTTAACGCGAATTGCGCCGGTAGCAAGTGCCAGAGGCGGCTCTGTCAATGCGGATTGTGTTGCGATGTCGGCCGCCATTGAAGACCTGCCTCCGCTGTTCGTCGACGACGGTGTCCTAACCGCTGCAACCTTTCCAGTTACCTGTGATGGCGCAACTGCGATGTTGTTGACGCGTTCTGACGTTGTTGACGCGACTGGTTGTCCGGCGATAGTCGGCCAGTCGAGTCGTTCGTCGTTCAATGTTTCAACAACCGGTGTTGATGCTTTCTCCGACGCGTTGGACGCGGCAAGTCTGTCTGTAGATCGCCTTGGCGGGCTGTGCGTTCACGAAGACTCGGCGGTTACGCCGCTTGCGTTCATGGCCGATGTGAATCGACGCGACACAGAGTTGAAATGTGTGGTCAACCAGTGTGGCGGCGTGCTTGGAACCGGTGACCTGTTTGGCGTGGGCGCGTTGTTGTCGTTGCAGTTCGCTCTTGACGATTGCATTGAAGTGGGCGGCTATTCGGCGTTGGTTAGCGCGGGTGCCGGCGGGCACCAAGACGCTCTCATCTTTTCGGCCGATAACAACGGAGAGTGAAAAGGTGCCCGCGGCCGTCGAACGGCCCCGGACCAAGCGGCGCGCTTACCGGTAGCGTGTGGCGGCGACGAAGCCAAGGCAGATGCAGAGCAGTCCGCCGAGCACGTAGTAGTTGTTGTTGCCTGAGCCCGGCAAGATGTCGCCCGGCAGGTAGCTGAGCAAGATGATGAGAACGCCAATTCCAAAGAAGCCGAACATGAAGATGGGAACAAGACGCGAACTGGGTTTGCCAAAGTCGTTGTCTTCCAGCCTGACTGCGTTCTGGTTTGATTGCGTACCCTTGGCGGTAACGCGTTTTCCTGTTGGCGCAACGCGACCGTCGCTTGTCTGCGACGGTGTTGATGTCTTGCGCTTCTTCTTGATCTCCTTGGCCACGGCCATGAGGTTACGCCGAAGATGAAACTCATGCGTTTCAAGAGGCGCCCCACGGACGAAGGTCAGTCCGAAAATGAGCAAAAGCCGGGCCGGATCACACTGTGGTTGGCAATCGCAGCGGTCATGGTCGGGTTTTTGGGCGTGTTGACCCTGCAGTTGACTCCGCCAGACCCCGAGAGCCGCTTGCCGGCAAGTCAGCGGCTACCTGCGCTCATTTCACGCCAGCAAGGCGACATCGAATCCCAAAAGAAGGCCGTGCAGGACATCCGGTCCAAGATTTCGTCCACGCGCAGCGGTGGTGATGATGTCGTTCTTGGCTTGCTGGTGACCGAACGCGCCATTACTGCCACGGAAAAGCAGGCCGGGCTAAATGACATGAAGGGTTCGGGTTTCACGGTCACTCTGAACGACTCGACACTTAATGAAGCGCCGTCGGGAAACGTGAACGACTTGGTTATCCACTCACAAGACGTGCAGGCAGTTGTTAATGCGTTGTGGGCCAGCGGGGCCGAGGCGATTTCAATCAACGGTGAACGTGTCGTGGCCACCAGCGCGATTCTTTGCGTGGGAAACACCTTGTTGTTGAACGGAACTGTTCACGCGCCGCCATATGAGATTTCTGCAATCGGTGCCGATAGGGCGCGGTTTACGGCCGAGCCGGCCGTGCGGCGGTTCAGCGGGGTCGCCGAGGAGTTCTCCTTGGGATTTTCGATTGGCAAGCAAACGACCATCACCGTGCCGCGCTACGACGGCGCGTTGAGTTTCCGCTACGCAAACCCAGTCAAGTGATCTGACACATTTGCGCCCGGCTTATTAAGCGCCGGGCTGCGTGCCTCAGTTTTCTGGGTCCGATTCGGTGGTTGTTGTCGTTGATGACGACGTGGTGCTACTTGGACCGTTCGACACCGAAATGGTGACCGTTGAACCACGAGCGACTTGGGTTCCCGCCCCGGGATCTGTCTTGACTACGGTTCCGGCGCGGTTGTCCGAGTCAACATTGATGACCCTGGCACGCAGGCCGGCGTCTAGCAGCAGTTGCTCCGCGGTTGGTTGCGTTGCATTTGTCACGTCTGGAACCTGCACCTGTTGGCGACCGGTTGAAACGGTCAGCGTCACGCGCGCACCCTTTGCAACTTGTTGTCCAACGGCAGGGTCTTGCGAAATGACGTTGCCTTCTTCAATCTGTTCACTTGTTGCTTGCGTGGTGACGACGTTGAAGCCCAGCGATTTTAGTGTCGCTGTTGCGGTCTTTGCGTCTTTGCCGGTGTAGTCCGCCATTGTCAGGGGTGCAGGACCGGAACTGACGGTGAGTGTGACTTTGGAGTTCTTCTCTGCTTTGGTGTTTGGCCCAGGGTTCTGGTTAAGGACTGTGTCGGCAGCCGCATCATTTGCTTCGCGCACGACGTCGGTGGTCAGGCCAACTCCTTGCAGTCTCGATTGTGCATCGGCCAGAGGCTGTCCAAGCACCGAAGGGACCTGAACCTTTTCGGCTTCGGTCTTTGTTGTCAGTGGATTCTTTGTCAGAAGGACCAAAGCAATGATTGCGCCGATTGCCAACAATGAAAGAAGTGCAAGAAGCGGTCCGCGTAAGCCGTTGTTCTGCTTCGCTGTGGTTGCGGCGCCCGCAGGTGGGCGGGAATGTTCGCGATATGCGCGAGATGCCGCAGCCGTTGGGGCCGCAACACCCATTGCTCGTGTTGCGTCTTCACCGACAGCGCCGGTTGCAGCGTTGATGTTTTGACCGTTGTTGAATCGAACGAGATCGGCTCGCAATTCATCGGCTGTTTGATAGCGATCTGACGGCGCCTTGGCCATTGCCTTGGCCACGATTGATTCGTAGTCGCTTGCAATCTCCGGGTTGACCTCGCGCAATGATTGAGCGGGCTCGCGAACGTGCTTGTACGCAATGGCAACTGGGTTGTCGCCCGTGAAGGGGGCAGACCCGGCAACCATCTCGTATAAGACAACGCCAAGTGAATAGACATCGCTGCGCTCGTCAACGGCCATGCCCTGCGCCTGTTCGGGGCTGAAGTACGTGGCAGTGCCCATGACTGCACCGGTTTGAGTCAGGTTCTCCGATGCGTTGCGCGCACGGGCAATGCCAAAGTCGGCAACCTTTACTGCGCCGCGCTTGTCGATGAGCACGTTCCCCGGCTTCACATCGCGATGGACAACGCCGTTGCGGTGAGCGAAATAAAGAGCACTTGCAACATCGGCACCAATTGCAGCAGCGCGACTCGCGTTGAATGCGCCTTTGCTGCGAATCATCGATGAAAGAGACTCACCGTCGATGTACTCCATGACGATGTAATAAACGTTCTCGTCTTCGCCCCAGTCGTAAACGGAAACAACATTTGGGTGGCTTAGGCGCGCAGCATTCTGGGCTTCGCGACGAAAACGTTCGACAAAACTTGGATCTGTTGAAAGCTCCGGAAACAGAACCTTCAGTGCAACCGGGCGGTCAAGCAGGCGGTCGGTTGCAAGAAAGACATCGGCCATTCCACCGCGGGCAATCTTGTGTTTGATTTCGTAGCGGTTGCCGTAAACGCGGTTTTCGTTGTCGTTTTGGCTCATCGTTTCTTCTTCACTTTTGGTGTGGATTTCGGAATGTCTTCAGACAGGTAAGTGCTCATTACTTGCTTGGCAATTGGTGCTGCCAACCGACCACCGGTTGCATCGCTGTTGCCAACTTGGTCTTCGAGAATTACGGCTACTGCAATCTTTGGGTCTTTTGCGGGCGCGAATGAAATGAGCCACGCGTTAATGCGGTTTTCGGTGGTTTCGGCGGTGCCGGTCTTGGCGCCGACTTCAATGCCGGGAATACGCGCGCCGGTTGCCGTTCCGTTTGCCGAAACCTGAATCATGTTGTCGGTCATCTTGGATGCGGTTTCAGAAGAAGTGGCGCGTCGCCAGGTCTTTATGGGTTCTTCAACAACAACTTCGCCCTGGCGGTTGCGAACTTCTTTCATTACGTGCGGCGTCATGACGACGCCACCGTTAGCAATACCGCCGGCGACCATTGCCATCTGAAGCGGTGTGGCCGAAACGTTCTGCTGGCCAATTGCGCTGAGTGCAAGGCCCGGAACGTTGCCGCGGAAAAAGTTCTGGTTTGGAAACGCGGACTTAGCAGCAGATGGCATGTCGATTGGCGGTTGTGAGTTGAAGCCGAATGCTTCTGCCTGGTTAATCATGTTGGTTGCGCCGAGGTCGATTCCCATTTGGCCAAAACCAGAGTTGCAGGAAACGCGGAGCAGGGAAGGCAGCGAACCACCGCAGGTTTCGCCACCGAAGTTGCGAAGTGAGCGGCCACCACTGTTGGGAAGTGGCAGTGCCTGCATTGTCGGGTAACGCTTGCGGACGAGGTCTGCCTTGTGTTCGTAAGCAGCAGAGGCAGTTACAACTTTGAATGTTGAACCTGGCACGTAACGCTCGCGATATCCGCGAGGTAGCGCGGGCTTGTCTGTGGACTTGATGAGTTTTGGATAAGCGTCGGCAACGGCGGGGAAGTCGTGGCTGGCAAGAAGGCTCGGGTCATATGACGGGTTGGAGTACATGGCCAAGATGCCGCCCGTCTTGGGGTCAATGGCCACAACTGCACCCTTGTACTTACCAAGTGCTTCTTTAGCGACGGACTGCAAACGGTTTGAAAGCGTCAGCGTGATGTCGTTCGTCGTGTTCTGGTCTGCCAGCAGGTTGTCCAGGCTTTGCAGGCGAAGCTTCTTGCCAACCAACTCGTCGTTGTAGCTGCGCTCTACGCCTTCGGCGCCGTAGTTGAACGAGAAGAACCCAGTTACGTTTCCGAACAGGTCTCCGGTTGGGTATTGGCGTTGGTACTTGTACTGGTCGTTGCTTGGAACCGAGTTGGCAAGTACAACGCCGTCGGACGCAATGATTGAACCGCGCGGTGCGCGAAAGTCTGCGACCACGCGTCGGCTGTTTTCGGGACGGTTGTTGAGGGCCGCGGCCGAGAACACCTGAATGTTGTTCATCTGAACGAACAAGACAAGGAACAGCACGACAATGAACAAGCCCAGCTTGCGTATTTGACTGTTCATGCAGCTACCACCTCGCGTTCGCGCAGTTCGTCTTCTTCCTTTTGTTCGCTATCTGAAATGCGCAACAACAGTGCAAGAAGTACGTAGTTGGTGATCAACGAAGAACCACCGTAGGAAACCCACGGCAAGGTGATTCCGGTGAGAGGAATTACGCGAATGACACCGGCGATGATGATGAAGCTCTGTAGACCGATGATTGCAGTCAGTCCGGCGGCAAGCAGTTTTTCGAACTGGTTGTTGGCTCGCATTGCAATGCGCAGGCCAATGCCGACGAAAAGAACGTAAGAGGTGAGGATGACGGTGCCGCCGAGCAGGCCAAGTTCTTCGCTGATGGCCGCAAAGATGAAGTCGGCGTAGACAATCGGAATCTTGGTTGGTTCACCCAGACCGAGGCCGCTTCCGGTGATGCCACCGCTTGCCATTGCAAACAGCGACTGCACCAGCTGGTAACCGCGTCCATCTGCATCCGCGAACGGGTGTAGCCAGATGTTTACGCGCGTTTGTACGTGGCCGAACTGTGTGAATGCCAACAGTCCGCCGACAAAGACCAAGATGCCACCGAGGATCAGATAGATGGCGCGCCCGGTGCCGACGTAGAGCACGGTGATCAGCAAACAAAAGACAAGCAGCGCCGTACCAAGGTCGTTCTCGAAGGCAACGACGCTGATGGCAATCAACCAACATCCCAACAGGGGAATGAAGTGTTTGAGGTCGGGGACCATTAGCGGGCCGAGCTTGCGCGTGGCGGTTGCCAGTAGCTCACGCTTTTCAATTACGTAAGAGGTGAAGAAGACCGCCAGGCAGATCTTTGCAACCTCGCTGGGTTGGAAGCTGAACGGACCGAGTTGCAGCCAGTTCTTTGCGCCGTTGATCTCCGTGCCTAAAAACGCCGGTGCAATCAGCAGAATCAAGCCAATGAATGCAAGCGAATAGCGGTACTTCTGCAAGTCACGCACTGAACGCAAGAAATAAAGCGTTGCAAAGAACGCAATAACCGCAAGGGCAGACCACGTTGCTTGCGGGGCGGCCTTGTCGGCGTCGAGGCGCGCAATGAACACGTAACCAATTCCGTTGAGGAGAATTGCAACTGGCAACAGCGTGCCGTCAGCGCGAGGCGCAAGGCGGCGCATTGTTACGTGTGCTGCTGCAAACAGCAGGAACATCAGAACAAGAAACGGAATGATGTCGGCTGGAACCGATGCAGTAACCCCAAGGGTTGCAAGTGTGTATGCGCCAGCGACTACGACGCTTACAAGAATCAACAGGCCAAGTTCCTGGTTGCGATTCGACGCCTTGGGAATACGAGACAGCAGCTTCACGGTATCAATTACGACCTTGCGGCCGATACTTCAGGAGCTTGTGGGGGAGTTGTCGTCGGCACCTCGGTTGTCGTGGGTGCCGTTGTCGGGGTGTTTGAGTCGTTGAAAACTGCTTCAGGCGGTGCTGCTGCCTTGGGGTCTGCAATCTTGCGAGCGTCGGTGGACTTTTGCAGCAACGTGCGGACGTATTCGTGTGATGCGCCAAGAGAGCTGCGCACAGTTCCTTCGCGCAATCTGTCGACATCGTTGGGCAACACATCGCTTGTCTTGATGTTCGTTGTTTCAACGAGGGTTGGCTTGAACCACAACACGGCTTCAGGACGGCCTCTGTAAATGACAACTTGTTCGCCGTCGACGCCCACGTAGAACGTGCCCCTCGCGTACCAAAGCACCGAACCAACTGCCAGCACAAGGAGTGCTGCAACTGCAATCAAGAACATGATTACGCGTGCAGTGAGCGGACGATGATGGTGGTCACGACCGCTTGTTGGTGCGCTGTCATTGCTCTTCTTGCGGAGCAAGGACTTCTTGTCGTTTGAGACTGCGGGTGCCGATGTTGCTGCACCTGAGCGAGTGTCGTCTTCGACGTCGACAATGACGACTGTGATGTTGTCGTGGCCACCGTTTGTTTTTGCCTGATTTACAAGCTCTTTTGCTGCCTCTTCGGGGCTGCGCAAGCGTCGCAAGACGGATGCAATCTGGTCGTCGGACACTTCGCGAACAAGGCCGTCGCTGCACAACAAGATGCGATCGCCCGGTTTTGGAAGTAGTTCGAACACGTCTGCTGCAACAACGGGTTCGACGCCCAATGCGCGAGTGAGGATGTTTCGGCGCGGGTGGGTTTCGGCTTCGTCTGCGTCGATCTCGCCCGCGGCCAGCATTTCTTCAACAAGGCTGTGGTCGGTTGTTACTTGGATGAACTCGTCGCTGCGCAACATGTAGCCGCGGCTGTCACCGACGTTTGCGAGTGCGAAGATTTCCTCGTTGGTGTCTTCGTCTTGCACGCGAGCGACAACGGTCAGCGTTGTGCCCATGTTGTGAAGCTTTTCGTCAATCTGTCCGCGGTCCCACACCTTTGCGTTTGCGCGGCGCACGGCCTCCAAAAGACATTGTTTTGTGGGCTCTTTGAAGGTTTCTTGAAGAATCTCGATGGCTGTTGCCGAAGCGATTTCACCGCCGGCGTGGCCTCCCATGCCGTCTGCAACTGCAAACAGTGGGTCTGCTGTGAGCATGGCGTCTTGATTGGTTTCGCGGACCATTCCGATGTCGGTGGCCGATCCCCAGCGGAGTCGGGTCAACGTTGAGCCTCCATAACGGTTTTGCCCACTTGGATGCGGTCGCCCTTCCTCAGGGTGACGGGTGTAGACACTCGCTTGCCGTTGCACAACGTTCCGTTGGTGGAGCCGAGGTCTTCCAAGATGACTTTCTTGTCGCGTCGATAAACGCGCGCATGAAGTTGGGAAACAAAAGTGTCGTCAAGGCTGATCAGGCAGCCTTGCGCGCGACCGATTGTGATTTCGTCGGCCAGTTCGTAGACGGTGCCCTTGTCTTCGGGGGGCTCGACAACTTTTAGTTGGTTCAAGCCTTTGGGGTCACGCTTGGTGGGCTTGCCTGTTGAACTCTGTGTGGCGGCACTTTGCGATCCCGAAACGCCAAGGGGTGCAGTTGACGCGCGAAGGTTTGCCCAAACTGCACGCAACACGCGCAGGAAGAAGAGGTACATGAAGCCGAGGAGGACGAATTTCCAGGCCTGAAGGAGAAAGTCGGGGATTGTCATGAACGGTCAAACCGAATTGCCGTGGCGCCAAGTTCAATTTGGTCGCCGTCGTTCAGTTTGCGGCCACCGCGCACCCAAGCTCCGTTGACTTTTGTGCCGTTGGTGGAGTCGAGGTCTTTCAGGATGAAGTCTGCGCCGTTGCGCTTGACCTCTATATGGCGGCGACTGACGTTGGGGTCTGGAAGCGCAATGTCGCACTCGGGCAAACGGCCCACGACGACGGCTGCTTCGCCCAGCTCGACGCGCTTTCCGTCGGCCAGCACGAGCGATCCAACAGGGCCGCCGCCAGCGGTTTCGTGCATCTCGCCGTTGAGGAGAAAGATGCCCGGAGTGAGCGACTCATCGACGCCGAGATCTACTCCGACGGGTCCGACAAAGCTGTAGCGCTCGTTGCGTGCGTGTTCGCGCGCGGTTTCGATCAGTTCGCGACGGAGGTTTTCGATGATGGGTTCAAAGCGGCTGTTGTCTTCGCTGCTCAGCAAGATCTCGAAGTGATTTGGTGCAAAAACGCCGTTCATTCCTACGGTTCGGCGCAAGTCCATTTCTCTTGCGAGTCGTCGGCCGAGCTCAACGGGTTGTAGCCCGCTGCGAAACACCTTTGCAACGGTGCCCTCTACCAAACGCTCGAGTCCGCGCTCGAATCGCTGAAGTCCCATGATGTTGGTCACGTTAGTGGCTGACCCCGCGCGAGAACGGTCATCTTGCATGTTGTGGTTGGTGTCGTGTGCGGACAGTGGTGTTGTGCTTGTTGTCGGTGCGGTGTGCGGCCGTTCGCGGCAGAATGTTGCCGTGAAGTTTCGCGCTGAGTTGCAGTTGCATGGGAAGACCGCCACGTTCTTTGAGGTCCCTGGCGATGTTGTGGCGAAGCTTGATGCCGGTAAGCGCCCGAAGGTTGTCGTCAAGGTTGCAAAGCACACGTGTCGGTCGAGCATGGCGCCGATGGATGGCTGTTTCTTGTTGCCTTTGAATGCGGGCAATCGTGCGGCGGCGGGGTTGAAGGCTGGTGACACTGTTGAACTGGATGTGACTGTCGATGCAGCGCCGCGCGTGGTTGAGCTTCCTGTCGATGTCGCGAAGTTGTTGGGTGGTGCGCGTTCGGTTCCGCACAAGCATTTTGATTCGCTGTCGTTTACTCACCAGCGTGAGTGGGTTGAGTGGATTGAGTCGGCGAAGCGGACCTAGACGCGCGAGCGGCGGGTGGATGCTTTTGTTGCAGCCATGGAGAAGGGTCAGCGCTCGCGGAATTAGTTGTTTGCTTGGGCTTGGGACTTTGAGCGCGGTTGTTCGCTAGGGTTGCCCCACTTATTGGGCGTGTGGCGGAATGGCAGACGCGCTGGATTCAGGTTCCAGTGAGGGCAACCTCGTGGGGGTTCAAGTCCCCCCACGCCCACCA
>JBDIBA010000039.1:0-17114 GCA_039812705.1 Acidimicrobiia bacterium | reverse complement strand
TCAGCTCCAAAATCTGTCGTCACCTTTCACGTCATTATGACGAGTTAAACAACATGGAGCTGTTCGAGTCCGTTGGACACGCGCAGCTACTCTCCAATCGTCGGAAGCAGGTCAAAAACCACTTCCGACCCCATTTTGCCCTCAAGGGAGTCATCCCGGCAGCGTTCGTTGCTTTGCAAACTCTTGAGGAATTGCGCCTTTGTTGCTTGGCTGGCTTCGATAGCGGCACGAACGGAAGGCAACTGTGCGAGTTCGTGTCGGGCGCTGCGTGTCATGAATAGCTCATCAAGGGCCGCTTGCATGTCTTGCACCTCGGTCTGCTGGCTTTTCGAAAGGGCACCTGGCGGAGCGGAACGCAACGCGCTCGACAATGTGTGTTCGAGTTTGTTGAGCGCAATCAAGACTTCGGTGACGTGTTTGCCGCGCGTTATGTGGCCGTTCTTGTCGACTTTGTCGCCATACAAGAGCCCACCACTGTTGATGTACGAGAGGAGATCTTTGACGGGAACAGAACCTGCTGCAAATGCATCTTCGCCGACTTGCGCGTGCGGCGTTTGTTTGGATGTGTCGTATAACACTCCGAGTGTGGTGTCGGACCGAGTTCCGCCCGCAGGCCCTCCTGCGAACAATTGAGAGGTTCGTACCGCTGCGTCGATGCCCAGCCGTCCTCCGACACGGGGGTCGATCGCAACTGGAATGTCGACTCCCATTTCTTCGCGGACTTCATTTCGGAAAGTTGCTGCGATGGGGTCGCTCAAAAGAAGGAGATCTGCGCTCCCGGTTGCGCGTGCGACGTGGGCATTAGGGACCATTCCTCCGGCTAGCGCAAGCCTGCCGGGCGTGTCTTCGCGAATGATCATCATCAAGCACACCAGTTCATCGGGCGAAGGATCTACCCCGACGCCCCGCATCACTTCAACCATTGCAGTTGGAAGTGTGGATCTGGTTCGTTGAGTGACAGCAACGTCAGCTGTTTGGAGCACGAAACCACGTATCGGGTCGTATTCAACGTGTCCTGCCAGCAGTAGGCCGCGCGACTTTGGCGACGGTTGAGAGACGAGCCTTGCGAGGTGTTCACGAGAGACACGCTCGCAACCCTCAAGTGTTTTGGCCAAAGTTGATCTGGCTATACTGAGCTGTTCGTTCCGTGTGCGTTGACGGCCAGAGGCTGGATCTTTTTCAAACACGTTATGAGCAGACGAGACGCGACCCTGCCTCTGGGCCTTTGCCTGCGCTGCGTCAATGAAGTCGAAGTAGCTCTTGGCCTCCACTTCAATTGCCAAGTCCAGCAAGGTGGTGTCGTCAACACGTGCCAGGTCAAGGAGTTGGATCTGCGTCACTGGGGCAGTGTGGAACCACCTGCTGGCTTGCGTGGTGCGACTGGGCCGGATTGTGGAGTGCGACGAGTCAGACAAAGGCGAAAAACTGGACATCTCGCACGATGATAAGTCTCATTCAGGTGAGGAAAAAACCAGCGAAGCGCGTAAAGCGTTGTGGTCGCTTCCGTTGCCCGGAGCCGTTGCGTATTCACTCACCTTGAGGCGGTCGTTGAACAAAACGTGGTCTAGGCGAACATAGCCACCAAAGACTCCGCCGCCCATTCGGTCGAGCGGCCAGGTCCGCGAAAGCCCGTGGCCAGACGCAGGCGCAGCGTCCTTGAACCCGGCCTTGAGGATGGCGCGGAAAGCAGGGTGTTGGTACGACGCGTTGTAGTCGCCGGCCGCCAACACCGGTCCGCTGTCGCGCGACAGACGGTTGCGCAACGTTGCAAGGTCGTCATACCAATACTCAGACCTTCCGTTGACGGGTGCGCGTGTGTGGACGTTGTAAATGGTCAGTTCTTTGTCACCAATGACGGTGCGTGCGCGCTGCGTTGGAAAGCCCTTGCTCTCAAGCAGTTCGGTGTCGCTCAATGGAGACTTCGACCACATGGCTAGGCCGTCGGTTCCGGCCTGCGACACGAAGCTGTACTGGTAGTCGGCAAAGACGCCGGTTGCCTCAAGGGCTTGCCAGTTCTGCCAAGTGACCTCTTGTAACAAGATGATGTCCGGGTTTGCATTGCGGATGGCTGCAGCGGGTGCATCTGGTGTCTCGTTGTCGAACATCACGTTTTGTGAGAACACCTTGACCGGTGTTGATTTGCGCTCGGCTTCGGTCAAGCTTGATTGCCCGGAAAATATCTCTGGAACGACCAAAAACAGGTGGAAGAAGATGACAAGTGCGCTGATGGCTGTAAGCACCCAGTGTTTGGTCGCGAAGAACGCAACGAATGCAAGGTATGCAGGCAGCAAGAGGTAAGGCGTGACTTGCTGGAGGATGGCGACTCTGGCTGATTCTTCGCCGAAAAGGTTGAGGCCGATAACCACCGCGCAGAAAAACAAGATCGGCAAGCCAATCAAGAGGACGATTATCCGCAGAGCTTTCATAGAGCCATTTTGGCCACAGTTTGGGGTCTCACGCGACTGCGTTGGGTCCTAATGTCTGCGCAATGCCAAACGTCCGCGTGACCGCCTGTCAGATCAACACCTCTGTTGGTGACATTGAAGGAAATGTCGAGCGCATTTTGGAGGCGCTCTCTAAGGCTGAAGAGCTTGGCTCGGACATCGCGATTTTCCCCGAGTTGGCAATTACCTCATACCCGCCCGAAGACCTCTTGCTAAAGCCCGGTTTCATTGCTCGGAATATCGAAGCAATGCACAGGGTTGCTGAAGCAACGCGCAATTGCGTTGCCGTCTTTGGCTTTGTTGACCGCGAGCAAGACCTATTCAATTCCGCGGCAATTTGTCATGACGGACAAATCATTGGCCGCTACCACAAGCGCATCTTGCCTAACTATGGCGTGTTTGACGAGCAGCGTTACTTTGCAGCCGGTCCTCCCGCGACAACGCTGTACGGAATTGCAGGGACAAAGGTTGGCGTGACTATTTGTGAAGACGTCTGGTCTCCAAATGGTCCAGTCGCCGAACAGGCTGCAGCCGGTGCCGAACTCATTCTTGCAATTAACTCCTCGCCGTTTTTTGCAGGCAAGCGCGCAACGCGTGAAGCAATGTTGGCTACGCGTGCAGCGGATGCTTCTGTTTCTCTTGTTTATGTCAACCAAGTGGGCGGACAAGACGAGTTGGTATTCGACGGCGCTTCGGTTGCATTCGATTCCGACGGCAATGTCTTGGCCTCGGCGAACCAGTTTGCAGAAGAGCTCTTAACCGTCGACATCGAAGTCAAGCCGACGTTCCGCAAGCGCTTGTTAGACCCTCGGGGTCGCGCAACTGCGCAGATGTTGCCGGTCGAACCCATCAAGTCACAGCCCACACCCAACCGTGAAGCGGTTGAGATTGCACCGCGGCCCATCAGTCACTTGAGTCGCGAGGCCGAGATTTACAACGCGATTGTTGTTGGCGTTGGTGATTACGTGCGCAAGAACGGTTTTGAAGATGTCGTCATTGGGCTGTCCGGCGGATTCGACTCCAGTCTTGTTGCAGCGATTGCAGTCGACGCGTTAGGTGCCGGCAAGGTTCATGGCGTGTCCATGCCATCGCGTTACTCCTCGCCCGAGTCCGAGCAGCACGCGCGTGAATTGGCCGAACGCCTCGGAATCGATTTTCGAGTGATTCCCATTGAGATTGCTCATCGCGCGTTTAGTCAGATGTTTGAAGCATCGACGGGTCAACCAACTGCCGGAACCACCGACGAGAATCTGCAGAGCCGCATCAGGGGCGTCACCCTGATGGCGCTTTCCAACGAGTTCGGTTGGCTGGTGCTGACCACTGGAAACAAGAGCGAGCTTGCTGTTGGTTACTCAACGCTTTACGGCGACACAGCCGGGGGTTTTGCCGTCATCAAAGATGTTGTCAAGACAACTGCTTACAAGCTGTGCGAGTGGCGCAATGAACAGGCTCGTTTGGTTGGTGAGAAGCCCGTGATCTCGCAGGAGATTTTCACCAAGGTGCCCACGGCCGAGCTTCGTCCCGGTCAGAAGGACGAAGACTCGCTTCCTCCTTATGCCGTTCTTGACCCGATCGTCGACGCTTATGTCGAAGACGACCTGACCCTTTCAGAAATAGTTCAGAAGGGATTCGATCCAGAGATTGTGGCAAGGATCGTGAGGATGGTTGACGGCGCGGAATACAAGCGTCGTCAGTCGCCACTTGGCGTTCGAGTCACGCCGAAAGCCTTTGGAAAGGACCGCCGCGTGCCCATTACGAACCGCTTTGTGTGATGTTGATCGGGCCATTTTGGTGATGTCGAAGACCGTTCACCAAGTGTTCGGTTCTCCTTTGTTGCCTTGGGCCAGGTAGCATTAGGAATAACTTTTTGTCTGCGCGGGTAATCGTGCGGGTAGTTATTTCGAAATGACGCAACATGTGCATTGCTACCTGCACAAACCTGGCGTCACAAATTGATTGAAGGGGCTTGGAGACTTGGCCAAAGAGCGCATGGAACGGGACGAGGAAGACCTCGTACGCCTTTATTTGAGTGACATTGGTCAGTACCAACTGCTCACAAAGGACGACGAAGTCCGCCTGGCTCAAGAGATTGAGGCTGGCGATGCTGCTCGTACAGAGTTTGAGTCCTCGCAAGACCTCAGTGCTGCGCGCAAGCGTGAGCTGAAGCGCGCAATGCGCATGGGGGCAACCGCTGAGCGCACGTTTGTTCAGTCAAACCTTCGCCTTGTTGTCTCGATTGCCAAGAAGTACCAGGCGTCGGGTCTGCCTCTTTTGGACCTCATTCAAGAGGGCAACTTGGGCCTCATGCACGCAGTCGAGAAGTTCGACTGGCGCAAGGGCTTCAAGTTCTCCACTTACGCAACATGGTGGATTCGCCAGGCCATTACTCGCGGTATTGCGAACACTGGCCGCACCATTCGCCTTCCTGTCCACGCTGGCGACACCCTGGCGCGCTTGCAAAAGGCTCGTGCCCGGTTGGAGCTCAAGCTGGGTCGTCCGGCCACGCTTTCAGAGCTGGCTGCCGAAGTCGAAATGGAAGAGTCAAAGGTCACCGAGGCCCTTCGCTTTGCAGCCGAGCCTCTTTCGCTGTCAGAGCCTCTTCGCGAAGACGGCGATGCAGAGCTGGGCGATGTTGTCGAAGACCGTTCGGCAGAGTCTCCTTTCGAGGTTGCTGCCACATCGTTGTTGCCCGAAGAGATCTCGCGTTTGTTGTCTCCGCTCGATGAGCGTGAGCGCGACATACTGCGTTTGCGTTTTGGTCTTGACCGCGGAGAGCCAAGGACGCTCGAAGAGGTTGGCGACTACTTCAATCTCACTCGCGAGCGCATTCGCCAGATCGAAGCGCGTGCAATGTCGAAGCTGCGTCACCCGTCGTCAGACACCGGGGCCCGCGACCTGCTCACCGTCTAGAGGTCAGAGCCTCAAAGTAAAAAAAGCGCCCCTGCGGGCGCTTTTTTTATCTTTCGGTTTGTTCGGGCTGGCTGCTTACCGGTGAGAAAGAGCCTTGGCAAAACGAATGTGGAACTGCTTTTCACGCTGACTCAGTCGCCAGAAGCCGGCAGCCAGACCCATGCCGCCGATTCCGCCGATGACCAGCAGTGCCGTTGCAATGCGCATTCGAATGCGGAGGCTCTGGTCACGCATTGGCATGGGGTTGGAAAACGTTGAGATTGGCCACTTGCGTGCACGGGCTGCGCGCAACAAGTCCTTGTCCGGATTGACAGCAGTTGGGTGTCCAACGCATGACAGCATCGGCAGGTCGGTGTGGGAGTCTGAGTATGCGTAGGACTCGCTCAAGTCGAGACCGTCGCGCTCGGCCATTTCTTTAATTGCAACGGCCTTGTTTTCGCCGTATGCGTAGAACTCAATTTCGCCGGTGTACCTGCCGTCTGTGCCAACACATGCGCGCGAGCCGATTGCGTCGTCGGCGCCAATGAAGTCTGCAAGCGGCTGGACAACTTCTTCGGGTGAGGACGAAATGATGACTACTCTGCGTCCTTCATTCTGGTGTTGTTCGATTAGCGCAAGTGCTTCGGAAAAGATGATCGGCTCGACGACTTCGGTGAGTGCTTCCGAGACAATCTTTTGGACCTTGTCGCGTTCCCATCCACGCGTGACGGCGAGCAACGACTTGCGGAAACCCTCTAGGCGGTCGTGGCCTGCACCGAGGTGAAGAAAAATCAGCTGTCCGACTAGGGCGCGCAACAGAATGCGCCGCGAGATCATGCCCTGGCTGTACAGGGTTGGCCCGAAAGCGGCCACTGACGGCTTGGCGATAACTGTTTTGTCGAGGTCGAAGAAGGCGGCCTGCATCCCACCACACTAAGTGCTGGCCGTTTCTTAAGTTTCCGATCTTGCGATCTTGGTCGGGCGCGGTTTGCGCGTCTGTTCAACTGTGTGTAGTTTCATGCCATCTCGTGTACTTCTGTTGTTTGGGAGAGATGATGATTGTTTGTTGGACGGTGAAGGGTGGCAGTGGCGTTTCGGTGACGGCCGCACTCATTGCCCGGGTCATTGCCGAGCAGGGGACTGCCGTTTTGGCAGACCTGGCTGGTGACCAGCCCGCCCTGCTGGGTTTTGAGGAGCGTCCGGTTCCCGGCTTCAAGCAGTGGGCAGAGGCCAGCGCGCACGCGCCGGACGATTCTTTGTCCAGGCTTGCCGTTGCCGGTGCCGACGACGTTCATCTGATCGGAACCGGCGTTACCGGTCCTGCCGAGGTCAGCGCAGCGGTTGCTGGTGTAGCGGGGGTGAGGGTTTGGCAGTCGGCAAGCGTCGATGTTGTCGACGCGGGTTGCATCACTCCACAGTCGCGCCTTGCAGCGTCCGTTGTTTCCAAAGCGCCAGAGTCGTGGTTGGTTATCCGCCCGTGTTTCTTGGCGTTGTCGCGCGCTGTTGCAAGTCCACTGGCACCCACCAAGGTCATCGTCATCGAAGAACCTGGTCGCTCGCTTGACCATCGCGATGTTGAAGCCGTGTTGGGGGTCGAAGATGTCGCGGTTCTCAAGTGGGACAACTCGCTTGCTCGGGCGGTTGACGCGGGACGACTTGCTTCTTACAAGGGTCGCAATCTCGCGGTGCTTCGCAGTCTCGTTTCAGAGTGCGAAATGCTGAAGCGCCAGTTGTCTCCTGCTTCTGGTGGCGTTCTGTTTCCGAAAGACGCTGCATAAGTGTCTGCACTAGACGCATCGGTTGAAGACGAAGACGCATCGCAAGAACTTGCTGGCTTGAAAACCGCGGTTCATCGTCACCTCATCGATGCCAACGGTGGCGATCTTCGTCTCGATTCCGTTAGTGCGATTGTTGGTCAGTTCGCTCCGTTGCTCAGCAGCGATCGTCAGGTTGCAGTCGCGCGCGCCGTGCTCAGTGAGATTGAGGGCCTCGGGCCTCTTGATCCCGTGCTGGCAGACCCCGCAGTGACAGATGTGATGGTTGTGGCAAACCGTGGAGTGTGGGTTGAACGCGACGGGCAGGTGCAGTTGATCGATGTCGAACTCGATGCAAGAGCCACCGAGCACCTCATTGAGCGGGTCATTGCTCCGCTGGGTCTGCGTGTCGACCGCGCTTCTCCAATGATTGATGCACGGCTGAAAGATGGTTCCAGGGTGAATGCGGTTGTTCATCCGCTTGCTGTTGATGGTCCCTGTTTGACCATTCGCCGCTTTGGCGCAAAGACAGTCCCGTTAGAAGCGTTCTGTCAGCCAGCAGTTGGGGCGTTTCTTCGACGTTGTGTTGCAGAACGGAAAAACATCGTCGTCAGCGGGGGAACGGGCGCAGGAAAGACGACACTGCTCAATGCGCTGGCGTCATGCATTGAGCCAAGTGAGCGTGTTGTGACCATCGAAGATGCCGCCGAGCTTCGCTTGCCGCTTCAGCACGTGGTGCGTCTTGAGGCGCGTCCGGAAAACACTGAAGGTGTCGGTCGCGTAACCATTCACGACTTGTTGCGCAACGCGTTGCGCATGCGTCCCGACCGCATCATTGTCGGCGAGTGTCGTGGTGTAGAAGCGTTGGACATGTTGCAGGCAATGAATACAGGCCACGATGGTTCGTTTTCAACATGTCACGCCAACTCCCCGCAAGATGCCGTGTCGCGCTTGGAAACAATGGTGCTCAGCGGGGTTGCCAATCTTCCACTAGTTGCAGTTCGTCAGCAGATTGCTTCTGCGGTTGACGTAATTGTTCAGGTTCAACGCACGCAGTCGGCTGCGCGCAAGGTGGTCGATGTTGCTGTTGTTTCCGGCGCCGAGGGCGAAGTGCGCGTGCAATCAGTCATGGCGAGGCTGCAATGAGTGTTTGGCTTGGTTTCGTTGCTTTCTTGGTGTCTTTTGCCGGGTGCACGGCTTTGCTTGCCATGTACCAAATGGCAAGCGCGCGGGCATTGCAGTTGCGTGTGGCGACATTGCAGGGTGCACAGGCCGACGTGCCGCGGACCTCGTGGGGCGCTCCCGCTGGTTGGTCGCATGGACGCTTGTCAGCAGGGCACGTGTCAGCGGGGCATTGGAAGCTGGCCTGGCTGGCCGTGTGCGCGTTGGTCGCAGTGAAGGTTGGCGTGGTTCCGGCACTTGTTGTGGTGACGGCCTCGGTGTTGGGCGGCAAGGTCGCTCGCGCGATTGGCGAACACAGAAGGCTCAACGCATACGAACAATCGCTGCCGATTGCTCTGGACTCTGTTGCGCGCAGTCTTAGATCTGGTGCGGGAATGCACATTGCCTTGGCTGAAGCCGGCGAGACGGGGGCCGGGGTTGATCTGCGTCGGGTCGCGCGCGAAACCCATTCCGGCGTTGGCTTGACCGAAGCGCTTGACGGTTGGGCTCAGCGGGTGCCCACCCCTTCGGTCAAGTTGTGTGCCGACTCGCTTGTGTTGGCCATTGAGGCCGGCGGTTCGAATGCTCGTGCTGTTGAACAGGTCGTCGCCACGCTCCGCCAACACCTCAGCGCGGGTGAGGCCGTAAAGACCGCGGCAACAGAGGCCCGCGTGTCCGCCGGGTTGCTTGTTGTGTTGCCGGTGCTGGTTTCCATCCCGGTCTTGGTGACCAACAGTGGCGCGCAGCAGTTCATGTTTCACCATCCCGTTGGGGTTGGATTGTTGATGTTGGGTTTGAGCCTGGACGGTTTGGGTGCGTTGTGGATGCATCGCCTGGTGAAGCGAGCCACATCGTGAGCGTGCTGTTTGCACTCGCTACTGCTGCGTTGATTTGGTGGCTTGCGATTGGTGGTCAGTTGCGAAGCCAAAGGGTTGCATTGCTGCGCGCCGCAACCGGACAACAGGAAGAGTCCGTCGCTCACGGTGTCAAGCAACCGTCGCTCCTCGAAAAGCTGGGTGGTGGCTTGATAGATGCCGTGCAGCGGCGCACCAATGTTCACTTTGCCTGCTTCTTGAACGAACGCGATCGCATTTCGGTCGCGGCTGTTGTCGTGATTGCCGGTCCGCTTGCTTACGTTGCCTCTATTGGTTTGGCGCTCGTTGTGGTTACAAGTGCGCTTGTTGTAATTGGTGTCGGTGCTCGCTCACGCGTCAAGTCGCGGCACGAACAAATTGCTCGACAGCTCCCGACGGTTGTTGATCTGTTTCGGTTGTGCATCGGCGCAGGCATGAATGTACCGATGGCTCTACGCGCCGTGTCGGGACGGGTTGTCGATCCTTTGGGTCCGCTGTTGCGTGCGGCCGCGACATCTTGTGACAAGGGCATGAGAACAGCCGATGCGTTGCAGCAGCTCTGTGAAGCATCTAAAAACCAGGTTCGTCCCTTGATCGACGCCCTCTTGGCGTCTGAACGCTATGGAGCGCCGGTGTCTGTGTCATTGGAGCAGCTGAGCGCCGAACACAGGCTTCATCAAGATCGAAAAGCAGAACAAACCGCCAAGAAATTGTCGGTTCAACTGCTTTTCCCACTTGCGGGATGTGTGCTTCCCGCCTTTGCACTTCTAACCGTTGTGCCCCTACTCGCCGGATCGTTCTCGACGCTGGCCAACTCTTTCTCCTGAGTCTTGGAGTCCCAAAAATGGATCAAATCAACAATCAAATCACCCGCTTCTACGTGGCAACTCAAATGCGTTTGACGCCTCGGCGTTCGATCGCAATGCGTGACGAGCGCGGAGCCGTAACTGCTGAGTATGGAACGGTCGCCCTTGTTGCCGTTGCACTTGCTCTTGCCGTCCTTGGCTTGTTCACCACGGGCAAGCTTGACGACGTCTTGCACTCGCTGATGTCCAGTGTGCTTAAGCAAGCAACCAGCATGACTTCCGGCAAGTAGCCATGACGCGCATGAACCAGCGGGGTGCGGCAACTGTTGAGTTGGCTGCATCCATTCCGCTGCTTACCTTCATGGCGGTGCTGCTCGTGCAGGCCGCAATTGTGATGGTCGACCAGCTCGCTGTTGTTCAGGCGTCCCGAGAAGCTGCGCGCATTGCAGCGGTGAATCCTTCCAAGGAAGCCGTTGTCGCCGCAGCTCGCAACGCCACCGACCTCAACCCTTCGCAGCTGAGGGTTGAGGTCGGCGAGCGTGGGGAAATCGGACAATTAGTACAGGTGCGGGTTAGCTATCAATCACGGGTTCTCGTGCCGTTTACCGGCGCTGAGCTGCTCAAACCAACATTGACGGCACGGGCGGCAATGGCTGTGGAAACATAACTGCAACATCGATGGCTGTGAAAGTGTTCGTTTCTTGATGGCAACAGATAGATGAACCGCTAACTTGAGCCACGAGCTATCTGATTAAGGAGCCTGGATGGACCTGGGTCTTGACGTAACCGACAGCAACGGGGTGAGTGTCCTTACCGTGCGCGGAGAGGTTGACGTCTACACGGCTCCCCGTTTGCGCGAGCGCCTTGTTGAGTTGGCAGGCGAGGGTAAGTACAGGGTCATTGTCGACCTCGAGCAAGTCGATTTCCTCGACTCCACTGGACTCGGCGTGTTGGTCGGCGGCTTGAAGCGCCTTCGCACGCACGACGGTGACCTTCAGCTTGTCTGCACGCAGCACCGCATTCTCAAGGTTTTCGAGATCACGGGTCTCACCAAGGTGTTCTCAATTTTCGATTCCGTTGAATCTGCAACTAGCGCCGAGTAGTTGAGGGCGGGTAGTTCAGCAGTGACTGAGAACGACAACGCCGTCCCGGAATTCGCGCGTCTAGAAGTCCCTGCGCGCGCCGAGTTTGTCTCGGTACTGCGTCTAGTCGTTGGCGCTGCCGCGGCCAACTATGAGTGGTTGCGCACCGAGCGCCTTGACGATTTGAAGCTGGCCATTTCAGAGGCATGTATTGCCTTGATGGCCGCCGATGCCGTCACCATTCAATTGACGACATACGCATCGCAGGCGCAGCTCGATGTCGAGTTGTCGGCCGGTGGAGCATCCGCCGCGCGGTCCTTGCCAGACAATGCGCTTGAAGGCAGCACCAAGGCCTTTGAGTTCGGCACACCCTTGGTCTCGATGCTTGTCGACCAAGTCACTGTCTCTCGCGAATCAGACACCGTGAAGTTGACGGTTCTTCGCGACCCCGAAATCGTTCACTGAGCAGCGGTTTCATCAGCGTTGTTAACGCCAATGCTTTTCGCCGACTGAGACTCTGCGTTATTGCTGAACGCGAGGTTTGTCCGGGCGGCCCGTTACGTCCGCCAGGCGTTCTGCGGTCTGCGCACTTGGAACGACCGCACGGTGCTTCTTTGCGCGCATGTACTCAATGATGGCGGGCAGAACCGAGATCAAGATGATGATTGCAACAAGCGGCAGCAGGTACTTGTCGATGTTGAAGTTGTCGGGCAAGGCCGATCCCAGCCCGTAGCCAAGGAGGGTCACACCGGCGGCCCAGGCAATTCCACCGAGGACGTTGTAGGTGAGGAAAACCCGGTACTGCATGTTTCCTGCACCGGCAACAACGCAAGCAAAGGTGCGGACTACTGGAATGAATCGGGCGATGAAGATGGTCTTGGGGCCGAATCGTTCGAAGTAGTGGTGGGTTTTTTCGAGATATTCCTGTTTGAACAGGCGCGAATCGGGGCGTCTAAACAGCGCAGGGCCGGCCTTGCGGCCGAAGTAGTAGCCGAGCTGGTTGCCGGCAATCGCTCCGATTGTCGTGCCAATGGTGAGCACCCAAATGTTCAATCCGAATTTGTCTTGAGCTGCAAAAAGCCCGGTTGTGAAGAGCAGGGAGTCGCCAGGCAGGAAGAAGGCAAAAAAGGACTCGGTGAAAATGATGGCGATGACGCCGATTTGACCGAAGGTCGAAATGAGGTGCTCGGGGTCCAAGAAGTCGGGAAGCAAAGAAAGAATTGGCACGATCCCAAGGCTAGGCGGCCCAACCAAATCATGTGGCTAGATCTGCCTTGCTGATTGGATTCAGTTCGCCCCCCAGGGCGGCCAGATCCGAAGGTTGTGCCAGTCGGCGTGTGCCTTGTGACAAGGTATGCCCGCTGTGTCGAAACCACTTGTAATCGTCGAATCCCCAGCCAAAGCCAAGACCGTGTCCAAGTTTTTGGGCAACGACTTCATTGTCGAGTCTTCGATTGGCCACATCCGAGACCTGCCTAGCGATGCCTCAGACATCCCCGCGGCCTTTAAGTCTGAAGCGTGGAGCCGCCTCGGCGTTGACGTCGACAACGACTTCAAGCCGCTCTATGTCGTGTCGCGGGAAAAGAAGCAACAAGTCGCCAAATTGAAATCGCTATTGAAGGAAGCCAGCGAGCTTTATCTAGCAACCGATGAGGACCGCGAGGGAGAAGCCATTGCATGGCACTTGCTCGAGGTGCTCAATCCGACCATTCCGGTCAAGCGAATGGTGTTTCACGAGATCACCAAGACGGCAATCAACCACGCTGTCGAGAACTGGCGCGAACTCAACCGTCACTTGGTTGACGCGCAAGAGGGTCGTCGCATCCTTGACCGTTTGGTTGGTTACGAGGTTTCACCGATCTTATGGCGCAAGGTTTCCAAGGGCTTGTCGGCGGGTCGCGTGCAGTCAGTTGCCGTCCGCATCCTCGTGGAGCGCGAACGTGCGCGCATTCGGTTCAAGACTGCTGAGTTTTGGGATTTGGCTGCAACATTTGATTCCGTTGACGACAAGGCCGTTGTTGCGTTTCCGGCTCGGTTGGTCAGTGTCGACGGCAAGCGTCTGGCCGGCGGTAAAGACTTTGACGAGAACGGTCAACTGAAACGCAAAGATGCACTTGTTCTCAACGGCGAAGAAGCACGCGCGTTGGCAGACGGTCTGCAAACCGCGGACTTCAACGTCAAGTCCGTAGAAGAAAAGCCCTATCGACGGTCTCCTTACGCGCCATTCATGACGTCAACGTTGCAGCAAGAAGCCGGACGCAAGCTCGGCTTTTCGTCGCGTCGCACAATGCAGGCCGCGCAGCGGTTGTATGAAGCCGGTCACATCACTTACATGCGTACGGACTCCACGACGCTGTCCGAGCAGGCGCTAAAGGCCGCGCGTGAGCAAGCGGTTGAGCTTTATGGCAAGGACTCCATTACCGATGCGCCTCGCCGTTACGAGAAGAAAGTCAAGAACGCGCAAGAGGCCCACGAGGCCATTAGGCCTTCGGGCGACCACTTCCATCGTCCGGCTGAGTTGGCGCGCATGGTTGGTTCGTCAACCGATGAGGCCCGTCTTTACAAGTTGATCTGGGAACGCACGGTTGCGTCGCAGATGGCAGATGCGCGCGGTCAATCAATGCAGGTGCGCATTGCTGCAACTTCTGCATCGCAACAAGAGACCGAGTTCGCTGCGTCGGGCCGCACGATTACGTTCCCTGGGTTTTTGCGGGCATATGTCGAAGGCGCAGATGATCCCGACGCACAGTTGGAAGATCGCGAAGTTCACTTGCCAGAGATGAGCGAAGGCCAAAGCGTTGGTTTGGCAGAGCTCGACTCTGAAGGCAACTCTGGTTTGGTTGCAAAGTCTCACGTCACTTCGCCGCCGCCGCGCTTTACTGAAGCAAGTTTGGTCAAGACGCTTGAAGAATTGGGCGTTGGCCGACCGTCTACCTATGCGTCGATCATGAGCACCATTCAGAACCGCGGCTATTGCTGGAAGAAGGGTTCGGCGCTTGTTCCAAGTTTTGTTGCGTTTTCTGTTGTGCGTTTGCTTGAAGAGCAGTTCGAAGAACTTGTTGACTTTGGGTTCACGGCGCACATGGAAGACGAGTTGGACGAGATTGCCAATGGTGGGGCAGAGGCCGTGCCGTGGTTGCACAAGTTCTATTTCGGTGAAGGCGGACAGGCCGGTTTGAAGTCGCTAGTTGGCGACGACAAGGTTGCCGAGATCGACCCGCGCGAGTTGAACACCATTCCTCTTGGTTTGGACGAAAAGGGCGAGCCGATTGTCATTCGTGTTCGTTGGGGCAATGCTGCAGTTTCGCGTGGCGATGAGATTGCGCCGGTTCCCGAGGGTGTTGCGCCCGATGAGATCACGGTCGAAATGGCAGAGCAGCTGTTTGAGTCTGCGAAAGAACGCAATCTTGGCGAAGAGCCCGAAAGCGGTTTGCCAATCTTGGTGAAGGCCGGGCGTTTTGGTCCCTATGTGCAAGTTGGCGAACTTGATCCAGAAGACAAGAAGGCGCCAAAGCCAAAGACCGCGTCGTTGTTGCGCAATCAAAAGCCCGAGACCCTGACGCGCGAAGAGGCTTTGCAGCTGTTGAGTCTTCCGCGCATCGTTGGTCGCGTGCCTAAGGAAACAAAGGCCGATGAGGTGACCGAGGCCGAGGCGGGTTCCGACAAGAAGGCCGACGCTGCGGCCGACGCTGTCGAAGAGTTCGAAGAAATTGTTGCGCTGAACGGTCGTTATGGGCCCTACATCAAGAAGGGTGCCGACAGTCGCAGCCTTGAGAGTGAAGAGCAGATGTTCACCATCACGCTTGACGAGGCGATTGCGATCTTCGCGCAGCCAAAGACTCGTCGCGGTCAAAAGGTTGCTGCTCCGCTGAAGGAACTTGGAACAGATCCCAACTCGCAGAAGCCGATTGTTGTTAAGGACGGACGGTTCGGGCCTTATTGCACCGACGGCGAGACCAACGCCAGTGTTCCGCGCGGCGAGTCCGTCGAGGCGTTGACTTTTGATCGCGCGGTTGAACTGTTGGCCGAGCGTCGCGCGAAAGTCGGCACAAAGGGCGCGAAGAAACCTGCCGCGAAGAAGCCCGCCGCGAAAAAGCCTGCTGCGAAGAAACCTGCTGCGAAGAAGCCTGCCGCAAAGAAGGCCGCTGCAAAGAAGGCCGTCGCAAAAAAGAAGCCCGCTGACGAGTAGTTACGCCTGGCTTGGCCCCCACCCTTCGTGCTTCTCATTGACGTTACGGACGATTTGAGAAACGCGACCTGGGCTTTTGTGCGACGAATCGTCCCTAACGTCAACGAGAAGCATAAAAAGCGCGAGCAGGGCAGCGCGCGAGTGGCCAGAAGCGGGTAGGCCGGCGTGCGCGGCCGGGAGGGCGGGGTTGGTTAGGCGACGGGAACTGATTCGCCGACCCACTCCAAGACTTTGGAGCGAAACGCCGGAAACTGAAAGGGAGTAGTCGACTCGCGCAATACAACTGGGTCCCACTGCTGGTGCAACGTGTTGAGAATGGCCTCTGCCCAAACGGCTGGGTCGTCGCCGTCAACGTGCATGCCGGTAACTCCGTCAACAATGGTCTCCAACGCGCCACCGGCATTGCGCCCAACAATCGGGCGGCCTGAATAGTTTGCGTCAAGCGGCGCAAAACCAAAGTCCTCAACACCGGGCATGAGCGCAACCGAATGCCAGTTCCACAGTTCCGCAAGGTCTTCATCGGAAACGCGGCCGGTGAATGCCGTGTTGGAGTTCAGCTCCGTGGCAAGTGAGCGCAGCCGAGCCTCATCGGGCCCGCCACCAACAACGGTCAGTGGAACGTTGGCGATGTGGCACGCGCGAATGGCTGTGTCGAACCGCTTGTAAGGCATGAGGCGCCCGATCATCAGCGCGCGAGGTTCAGCGGGAAGGGCCGAAACGCTGGGCGGCAAGTGTGTGGTGGAAAACGGCGGGTGGATGACCGGCGTGATTTTTTCGTAAGTCTTGCGAATCTTTTCAGCGGTCTCGAACGAATTGGCAACGTAATTGGCGTGCCGGCGCGCAGCACGCTTGTCTCCGGCCCGGAGCGCGGGCACCACGCCTTGGGCCACGGATCTCGCGACACCTTTGTTCATGTAGGCGTCCAACTCGTAAAGGAAATGAGGTGGCGTGTGGCAGTAAACGAAGGCGTTCGGGTGCTTGATGTGGTGTGCGAAGCCTGAAGTCGAAACGATTACCTTGTCGAACTCGCTGAGATCGAGCGAGCGAAATGCTTGACCGTAAAGGGGAGCCGCGTAGCGGAAGTGTTCGGGCGCAAAGCGTCCCTGGAGAAAGGTTGTCCTGATGTCGCGGCCGCCGAACTCGCTGAGAGTGGCCTCGGGTGCATAGACCGAGGTGTAGATGAGGGCCTCGGGGAAAATGTCCGACAAAGCGAGCGCCAAACGCTCGGCTCCGCCAGTTTGTGTGAGGTAGTCGTGAACGATCGCGAGTTTTGTCATCGCAGTTACCGATGTTGCCTCATTTGCACCGTCGAAGCCTAAGTGATGGTGCTCGCAACGCGTGGTTGCTGCACGCAACCGATCGTCTGATGTTGGCGTTCAGCTAGTCGCCAACGCGCACGTTGGCAGCGGGGACTTCTACATGGCGAAGTTGGGCGTCGAGCTGGGAAGCATCGGGCTGCTGAGTGATTCCAGTTGATTGCGCGTAACCCGCTTGATGGGCAGCCAGCGTGGCGTCGAAAGAGACGGTTTTGCCGGGAAGCACTTCCACGGCGGACTCAGTTGAGGTTTGCATCTGAACCCACAGTTTGCTGGTGCCACAAGTTGCCCAGAAACCTTCTTTGGTGACGGTGTTGCCGACCATTGCGTTGTTGACGCTGACCGTGCTGGCGGGCGCTGTGTCCTGCAAGTCCACTGACCCCAAGGAGTGATTTGCAACGGTCACAACGTTCAGACACGGATCGGGTGCGGGCGACGCTGGCTGCAAGACCAGGGCAGCTGCAACACCTGCTGTTGCTACGCCAGCGCCACCGAGAGAGCTGGCGGCGGGATGAGTTGAAATTGCTTCTTTGATGTTGATCAGGCCGAGAGGAACTGCGAGTGCAAGTCCTCGCTTGCGTTGGAGCAAAGGCTCGTAAAGGTCGGCGCAGGTTTCACA
>JBDIBA010000038.1:0-17851 GCA_039812705.1 Acidimicrobiia bacterium | reverse complement strand
TACCGGTACCGCAATAAACAACGAATCGTTCGATATCAATTTCAGACTCACATCGCCCTCGAACCAAGCTGCCGGTCAATACGCCACAACAATTGTGTACTCGGTGACACCTGGATTCTGACCCCTGACCGACCCACGGTTTTTAGTAGCCAGTTGCGATCACCGCAATCACCAGTGTCACACCCCGCTCTTATATTCGAACACATGATCCATTCTGTGAACGCCTTCACCATCGACTGTGCAAACCCCAAGCAGCTCGCTCAGTTCTGGGCCGATGCCTTCGGCACCCAGATAACGGCCGACTACGACTATTACGTCACCATCAGCACGCCCAAAGGCGCACCTCCCGCCATTGGTTTCCAGCGGGTTCCCGAGGCCAAAACCACCAAGAATCGTGTCCATCTCGACATTGGCGCCGACGACCGCGAGGCAGAAGTAGCTCGTTTGATCGGAATGGGTGCTCGCCGTCTCGATGACCAGCAAATAGAAGGTGTCGACATGGCTTGGACGGTCATGGCCGATCCCGAGGGAAATGAGTTCTGCGTGTCCGATAGCCACGGCGACTAACCGCTTCACTCTCCAACACCCTCGCCGATAGGGACCGATGACTCGGCTTGTTCCGGGTTGCGTGTTATTTGAGAGGGCGCCTACGTGGAAGAACTTGATGAAATTGTTGGCGAGTTTCTCGTCGAGAGTTACGAGAACCTCGACAAGCTCGACCAAGACCTATTGACGCTCGAGGCCGAGGGCTATCCGCGTGAAATGGTTGCCGGCATTTTCCGGACGGTTCACACCATCAAGGGAACCTGTGGTTTCTTGGGTTACGACAAGCTCGAAAAGGTCACCCACGTCGGCGAGAACCTTCTCTCAAAACTGCGCGATGGCGCACTTACGCCCACCTCCGACATCACAAACGCATTGCTTGCCCTCAACGACGCAATGCGCTCAACGCTCAATCACATCGAGGCCGACGGCACAGAAGGCGAAGCCGACTACACGCAGTTAGTCGAACGCCTTACTCAGCTTGCGGCTGGAGAGAGTGCCGCTGCTACACCCGCTGCCACAACAGAAGAGCCCGTGCACGAGCCTCCACTGTTGGGCGAAATTCTCATCGAGCAAGGCAAAGTCGAACCCCAAGATGTTGCCGAAGCACTTGCAGAACAAGTTGCACAACAAGACGAAGCCCAACAAGAGGCCACTAAGACAACGTCGGCCATTTCTGAATCGACGGTTCGCGTAGACGTTTCACTGTTGGACTCTTTGATGCAAGAAGTCGGCGAGCTGGTCTTGGCACGCAATCAGCTGCTGCAGTTGAGCGCCAACAACGAAGACCAAACTTGGAAAGCAACGGTTCAGCGTCTGAACCTAATTACTTCTGAACTGCAGCAGCGCGTAATGCGCACGCGCATGCAGCCAATTGGGAACGTCTGGAACAAATACCCTCGCATCGTTCGTGACCTTGCAGCGCAGTGCGAAAAGCAGGTCCGCTTGGAGATGGAAGGTAAAGAGACCGAGCTCGACAAGACACTGATCGAAGCCATCCGGGACCCCCTCACACACATCATCCGCAATGCGGTTGACCACGGTATTGAATCGCCCGAGAAGCGAGCAGAAGCCGGAAAGCCTCTCGAAGGCGTTCTGCGTTTGCGGTCATTCCACGAGGGCGGGCAAGTCATTGTCGAAATCACCGACGATGGTGCCGGTGTCAACGTGGAGCGCGTCAAGGAAAAGGCCGTCGAGAAATCCATCATCACGGCCGCTACGGCAAAGTCGCTGTCCGACCACGACGCCTCGATGCTCATCTTCGAGCCTGGTTTTTCAACGGCTGCAGCCCTCACAAACATCAGCGGCCGCGGTGTTGGAATGGATGTCGTCAAGACCGCCATCGAGGCAATCGGTGGAGCCATTGAACTGTCGAGTGAATTCGGTACGGGAACAACTCTCAAGCTGAAGATTCCACTCACTCTTGCAATCATTCCCGCACTGCTCATCGGTGTCGGAGGAAAACGCTTCGCCATTCCGCAGGTCAACCTTGTGGAGCTCGTTAAGACAAACAACGACTCGGCTCTCATCGAGTGGGTCGCGGGGGCTCCGGTGTTTCGACTCCGCGAAAAGCTCATTCCATTGATGTTCTTGGACTCCGAACTTGGCTTGCGTGAAGCGCGAACAGATTCATTGGGCGAAACATTCACTCTCGTAGTTCTCAACGCAAACGAGAAGACATTCGGCCTTCTGGTCGAAGAAGTCCTCGACACCGAAGAAATTGTCGTTAAGCCACTTTCGCGCCAGCTTGCCCACCTGGACCAATTCGCCGGCGCCACAATCATGGGCGATGGCGAGATTTCGCTCATTCTCGACGTAGTCGGCCTTGCCAAGCGCGCCAGCGTCATCACCCAAGAACAGCGTCATGAGCTGCTCGGCCAGGAACACGACACCGCGGCGGCCGAACACAGCGAGATGATGCTTGTTGCAACCGTCGGCAGTGGTCGCCAAGTCGCATTTGCCCTTGAAAATGTTGCGCGCATTGACGCCATCTCAACCGACACTGTTGAAAAGTCTGGGACCGATGATGTCATTCAGCAACGTGGCAGCATCTTGCCGCTTGTCCATGTGCGCAGCGTGATTGACGGCGCAACAGACTTGGGCAACGAGCATGTTTCAGTGGTTGTGTATCGACACGATGACTACGAGTTCGGCCTTGTCGTCAAAGACATTGTCGACATTGTCGACGTCGTTGTGAAGAACCAAGCCAAGGCGTCCAAGTCCCTAGTCATTCGCGGCAAGGTGACAGACGTAATAGAGCCGGTGAAGCTGATCTCTGGCATCACTCAAGGCAGCGCTAATCGCGACAATGAACTTGCGAAGTCAGGGGCATAACAATGACCGCCGATTCACCCCAAACCATTCAGTACTGCACGTTCTATTTAGACGACGCGCTCTACGGCATTCCGATTGTCGGGCTTCAAGAGATTGTCCGCTTCCGCGAAATGATGACAGTTCCGCTAGCGCCAAAGGAAGTCGCTGGGCTGCTGAACCTGCGCGGTCAGATCGTGATGGCCATTGATCTTCGTGCGCGCATGGGCCTCAAGCCGCGCAGCACAGATGATCGCCCGATCAACCTCATCGTGCGTAGCTCCACCGACACCATTTCATTGCTGGTCGACCGCATTGGAGACATGGTCGAAGTCGACTCGACAATGTTCGACCCGACTCCCCCGACCGTGCCAGCTGGAATCCGCGACCTTGTGAGCGGCACTTACAAATTGCCAAACCAGCTGCTTGTAGTCATCAACCCAGACACCGCCTGCAACCTGACCGTTGCTGAAGCCTCCTAACGAAAGACCACAGATGAGCGAAACGGTTTCCAACCGACAGAACATGAGCGCCCTTGTTGTCGACGACGCACGCGCAATCCGTTCAATCCTCAAGCGACTCTTGGCCGAAATCGGTTTTGAGAACATCTACGAGGCAGAAGACGGACAAAAGGGCCTAGACGCGCTCAACGAGCACGGTCGCGTTGACCTTGTACTTGCCGACTGGAACATGCCCGAGATGAACGGCCTGGAAATGGTCCGCAGCATTCGCGCTCAAGAGGACATGCGCGACATGACAATCATGATGGTCACAACAGAGTCCGAGTACGAAAAGATCGTGCGGGCACTTGCGGCCGGTGCCAACGAATACGTAATGAAGCCGTTCACCAAAGAAGTCATCGTCGAAAAGCTTGAACTGCTGGGCTTGCTGCCAGGCGGCAGCTAATGCCGGTCAAAGTGCTTGTTGTCGACGACTCGATCGTCGTTCGACGATTGGTGACAACTGCTCTTCAGGAGAACGAAGACATCGAGATCGTCGGGTCTGCGTCTAACGGCAAGCTGGCAATTGACCAAGCCGAAAAGCTGGAGCCCGACGTCATCACACTTGACATCGAAATGCCCGAAATGAACGGGCTTGAGGCACTCAAGATCCTTCGCAAGCGTTTTCCAAAAATCGCCGTCGTGATGTTTTCGACCCTTACGCAACACGGCGCCAAGGTCACCGTTGAAGCATTGACAATCGGAGCAGCCGACTACGTCACCAAGCCAGCCAACGTTGGATCGGTACAAGAAAGCGTCAACGTTCTGCGTGAGGAACTTGTTCCAAAGGTCATTGCCCTTGGTTGCAACAGCTCTGTTGAGCGTTCGGGAATGGGCAAAGCCAGCTCTCAGATCGCACAACTAGCCGGGATGGGCGTGCAGAAAGCCGCTATTGGAACCCAATTTGCGGGCGCACAACGACCAACGATCACACCAACAGAAGTCCAAGCCGTAGTAATTGGCGTCTCCACCGGTGGTCCCGACGCGCTGGCCAAGCTGATGCCGACTATTCCGAAACACTTTGCCGTGCCGATCTGCATTGTGCAGCACATGCCGCCGGTATTCACACGCTTGCTTGCTGAACGACTCAACCAAGAGAGCGAGATTGATGTCGTCGAAGGCGCACCGGGCATGACGCTTGAGCCTGGCAAGGCAATCATTGCCCCCGGCGACTTTCACATGGAGCTCCGGCGCCTCGGCAGCCGAAGTGTCGTCAGTCTCAATCAGCACGACAAGGAGAACTCCTGCCGCCCGGCGGTTGATGTTCTCTTTCGATCCGCATCAAACCTGTTCAAAAACAAGGTGATTGGCGTTGTGCTGACAGGCATGGGTCAAGACGGCCTGTTGGGAACCGACGTCCTTCGCAACAACGGCGGATACACGATTGCCCAAGACAAAGAAACCTCGGTTGTTTGGGGTATGCCCGGCGCTGTTGCATCGGCAAACTTGGCTGACGAAATTCTGCCGATCGAACAAATCGGCGGACGACTTTCCACACTGACCGGCAGCGTCAGTGCATCACGCACGAAGGTGAACCAGTAATGCCGATCAATGAAGCCGACTTCAAGACAATCGTTGACTTTGCGCGCAAAGAAGCATCCATCACACTTGAGCCCGGCAAGGAGTATCTGGTCGAAAGCCGCCTCAACCCCCTTGTCCGCCAGTTTCAATTCACCGACATCGGCGAACTTGTTACGAAGCTGCGAGTTGAACAGTCGCCCCAACTAAAACGCGCGTGCCTTGACGCGTTGACGACGAACGAGACTTCGTTCTTTCGCGACATTCACCCATTCGAGACTTTGCGCACCGACATCATTCCGCGTGCAATGGCCAACCGTGCTGCAGAGCGCACGCTGACAATCTGGTTTGGCGCATGTTCCAGCGGTCAAGAGCCGTACAGCACGGCAATCTTGTTGAAAGAGCACTTTCCTCAGCTGGCCACTTGGAAGCTCAACATGTTGGGCTTTGACATTTCTCAGTCAATGGTCGATCGCTGCAAGGAAGGCCGTTACAGCACGCTCGAAGTCAACCGCGGACTCCAAGCACCACTCTTAGTGAAGTACTTTCGTCGCGAAGGCGCCAACTGGTTCGTCAAGGACGAGCTCAAATCGATGATCACGTTTGCCAAGGGAAACCTGCTTGGCGTGTGGCCACCAACCCCGCAAATCGACATTGCCTTCTTGCGCAACGTCTTGATCTATTTCGATGTGCCTACAAAACAGCAGGTCCTTCGTACTTTGAAAACGAGACTGCGCAGAGACGGCGTCTTGATGCTCGGTGGCGCCGAAACCACCCAAAACATCGACCCAGATTTTGAGCGGATCACCAGCGGCCGCACCGTCTATTTCACGCTCAAGCAATCATGAGCGGCATCAATGAAGAAAACCCATATCGGTCAGATTTCGAGCTTCAGAACAACGAAAACATGCCGAAGGAAGCGGAGCAGCATTCTTTGTTGGCTGCTGATATCGACGGAGGACGAATGTCACTTACTGAGGCGCAACAACGGCCACGCTTGAGCCCGGGAAAACAGCAGGTTTCCGAAATGGACAAGGGTGCACTTGAGCTGGAGCTGGCTGATTACCGCGGTCAAGTCGCCGCGATCAGCAAGTCTCAGGCAGTCATCGAGTTTGGCCTTGACGGCACAATCATCACTGCCAACACCAATTTCTTGAACGCGCTTGGTTACACCCTCGACGAGATCAAGGGTCAACACCACCGCATGTTCGTAGAGGCTGAAGAAGCTGGATCTGTCGCATACGCCAACTTCTGGGCGGCGCTTAACCGCGGCGAGTACCAAGCCGGTGAATACAAGCGCCTGGGCAAGAACGGTCGCGAAGTTTGGATTCAGGCTTCTTACAACCCGATTCTTGACACCGACGGCAAGCCCTTCAAAGTCGTCAAGTACGCAACTGACGTCACAGAACGCAAGATGAACGATGCTGACTTCCGCGGTCAGCTAGAAGCCATCAGCAAGTCACAAGCCGTTATTGAGTTCAATCTTGACGGCACCATCGTTACTGCCAACGACAACTTCTTGAATGCTCTTGGCTACACGCTCAACGAAATCAAGGGCAAGCACCACTCCATGTTTGCCGATCCTGCGGAAGCAAACTCCGTCGAGTACGCAAACTTCTGGTCGGCACTGCGCCGCGGCGACTACCAAGCCGGCGAATTCAGGCGCATTGGTAAAGGCGGTCGCGAGGTTTGGATTCAGGCTTCTTACAACCCGATTCTTGACAACAACGGCAAGCCGTTCAAGGTCGTCAAGTTTGCAACTGACATCACCGAACAAGTTGCTGCGCGCAAGCGTTTGACCGACGGTGTAAACGAAGTTCTTGCGGTCATTGGCGCTGCAGTCGGCGGCGACCTCACCCAGGAAGTGCTCACTGAAGGCGACGACGCAGTCGGTCAAGTTGCCCAAGGTCTTCGCAACCTCTTGGACACTCTGCGTGGAAGCATTGCCGGAATTGCCGAAGTGACAAGCTCGCTTTCCATGGCAAGTGACACCGTTGCCGAAGTCAGCACCGAGATGAGCAACACCGCGCAGGAAACCTCTGCGCAATCAACTGTTGCAGCCGCTGCTGCTGAGGAAGTCGCTGCATCTATTGCAACCGTTGCTGCTGCGACCGACGAAATGACCGCAAGCATCAGCGAGATTTCGCGCAGCTCCGCAACTGCTGCTGAAACCGCAAACCAAGGCGTTCAGGCTGCTGATAACGCAAGCCGCATGGTTGACAACCTCAACAAGAGTTCGGTTGAGATTGGCAGCTTCCTTGCAATCATTTCTTCGATTGCCGAGCAAACCAACCTCCTCGCATTGAACGCGACCATTGAAGCTGCTCGTGCCGGTGAAGTCGGAAAGGGCTTCGCGGTTGTTGCTAGCGAGGTCAAGGACCTTGCAAAGGGCACCGCCAAGGCAACTGAAGAGATCAGTCAGAAGGTTGAAGCAATTCAGGCCGACACCGCAGCGGCAATCGAAGCCATCAAGCAGATCACGATGATCATCAACGAGATCTCAAGCTTGCAGGTGTCGGTAGCTTCAGCTGTTGAGCAGCAAGCCGCAACCACAAACGAGATCGGCCGAAACGTCAACGAAGTCTCGATGGGAACCACCGAGATCGCACAAAACGTTGCAAGCGTTGCCGGTTCCGCTTCGACCACGTTGTCCGGGGCAAATCAAACGCTTGAGTCTGCAACCGAACTGGCACGCATGGCACAACGCATTGACGAGCTCGTTTCGGGCTTCAAGTACTAAGCCGTTCGGCATCGACTGGAGAGTTTCGAGTGTTATTGAGCGACGAAGACCTGTTCACCATTGGTGAAGGTGTCTGGACATCCATCGCAGATGGCTTCTTTGAGCAAGCCGCGCCGGAAGACACAAAGTTTGAGGGCAAAGTTGTCAGCGCTTTCGTGCAGATCACAGGCGATTGGGAAGGCGTGGTGAGCATTCGCTGCTCTCGCGCACTTTCCGAGACCATTGCGTCATCAATGTTCGCCCTCGAACCCGCCGAATTGACCGATGAAGAGATCTACGACGCAGTTGGCGAGATCGCAAACATGATCGGCGGCGGCGTGAAAGGCATCGCCGAAGGCGAGAACACGTTGACCATCCCTGTGGTGGCCGAAGGCGACGAACACGTTGCAACCGTCCCGGGAACAACGACAGAAAACAGCGTTGTCGCAAAAGTCGGCAACGAACCAATGCTTTTACAAGTGAGCACCCGCTCATCCGCTGCTAGTTAGAACTCTGGAGCCATTGATATGAAGATCCTCGTAGCCGACGACAGCAAAGCAATGCGCATGATCGTCATCCGCAACCTCAAGAGCGCTGGCTTCAGCGACGCAACTTTCAGCGAAGCCGAGAACGGCAAGCAAGGTCTCGATTCGGTGAAGGCCGACAAGCCAGACCTCATCTTGAGCGACTGGAACATGCCCGAGATGAACGGATTGGAGTTCTGCCAAGCCGTCACCGCCGAAGGCATCGACGTGACCTTCGGATTTGTAACTTCTGAAAGCACAGCAGATATGCGATCCCTTGCAGAAGAGGCCGGCGCTAAGTTCTTGATCGCAAAGCCGTTCACTCCCCAAGCGTTCCAAGAAGCCATCTCACTTGCAGTTGGCAGCTGACCAACCTTTAGGTTGCTGAGACATCCGTAGGTAGCTAAGACACAATGCCCAACCAGCCACTTCCCGAAGCAGACGAGATCCGCGAGGTCCTCCACGGATTGCTTGGCCGCGACATGATTGTTCGTACCACGCATCCCGCCTCAATCGACCCCGCCGCGAAGACCATCACCGCCAGCTACCTGCGCGATGATGGCTCAGTCGGCGCCGCCGTTGTGTCAGACATTGAAGTTGCCGCATTTGCCGGAGCCGCACTAGCCCTCATCCCTAAGGGTGTCGCAAATGACTGCGTGAAGGATGGCGAGCTGACCGAAATGCTTGCCGACAACTTCCACGAAGTCCTCAATGTTGCCTCCGCTTGGTTCAACGGCAAGGGCGCTCCCCACGTTTCACTCGGCGAAGTCACCGACCCAGGTGGCCGCCCAGCCCAAACAGTGCAGGCAGTTGTCGCCAACCACGCCGAACGCGCAGACTTCGAAGTTGAAGTCGACGGCTACGGCAAGGGCGTCTTGCGCTTTTTGTCTGTCGCTTATTGATTTAGCGGCACCTCAACTAGCCCGCGCCTCAACCAGGTCTCCAACTAATTCGTTGAACACCTCTTGCGTGTGTGAAGTCATGACGGGTCTTCGTCCTTCATAGATGTTGTCGTTTTGATCTATGAACTCAAAGTCATCTGGTCTTCCCCTTATCTTCCAATCGAATTCGTGAATGAAGTGGTGATGTCGAGCACAGAGAGTGACCATTCGATCAAGATTTGTATGGCCTTTGTCCCTCACCCACTGATCAATGTGGTGAAAGTGCAAGAACACATTGCTTCCACATCCCGGGAATCTGCATCCGCCATCTCGGTGATTCAGCTGCCTTGCTAACCAGTGAGGGACTCGTCGTGAGGTTCTTCCAATTCCAACTGGCTTGCCATCTGTTCCATCAAAGACCAGTTGGACTTTGCCATCACAGGCAAGTCTTTGGGCAACCATGTGGTCAACACTTGGACCGTTCTCAATTTCGGCAACACCGTTTTCCACACCAGCTAAAACACCCGCATCAACATGGACAACAACCGTTGGCCGAGGAGCTTCCATTCCATGGGTGATGTTTGTTGAACAGACATCAACAACAGCTTGAGCAAGCCTTTGCGGATAGCGAAGTTCTGGATTGGCAGATGTTGCATATTGAACATCCATTGCATGATTAAGAGCCCGCTCAACCACAGCTCCACTGATTGCGTCAAAGCTTGCTGAGAGCTTGAAAGTGTCACCAGACCGAGACCAACTCATGGTGGCTTTTCGTTTTAGCCACGGTTTCTCATCGGGTTTCTTCAACCGATGCCTGCGAGCAGTTGCACGACACTCTTCAAGGGTCATTGTTTCTGCTGAAGCAACAACAGCTTCTTCATCATCAGGACTAGCGAACTCACAAATGGCAACGGTCTGGTCCCAACTCAAGGCACCATTAGAAAAGCGCCTCATGACTAACGGCAATTCAGCAAACCGCCCAGCAACGGCGACTATCTCAAGGGCGAGCTTTCTAGAGAACTGAAACTGCTGACACAACCAGCGTTCAAATCCACCACAAGTGTCTCGATGCCATTCATCACGATCCATCATTTCGTGAACAAAACGAACACATTGACTGCGAGCAGCATTTTCAAGAGCGACAAGTTGCCCATGAGCAAACTTCAGCTCTTCAAAGTCAAAGCCCGAAAGCTCCGTTGCGCTATTCAGTTTGTTACTGCTCGATTCGTTACTGCTCGAGGCCCCAACTGCAACCACAACAACAAGTGTAAGGAGGGGGTGTGACAGTCATGGCTGCAACGCAGCAAACAGCCCAACACCAGCAACAATCAGCGCGACAACCTTGGCAACTTCCAGCACGACATACACATGGTGAAGGTGCGAACGCTTGGTCGGTTGCTCGCCCGCCAACACCGCGTTAGACCGCTTGGTCAGGCGCGGACGGATAAGCAGCAATTGCAACACCAGCGCAACGGCCGCAACAACAAAACCAATCACTCCCAAGCGCGACGGATCACCCGCAAACAACGCGACCGCAACAACAACGCAGAACGCAACCTCAAAGGCATTCAGCGCGCGAAACACAATGCGACCAATGCCCAAACCAATGCGCAAAGTCACGTCGGGCGCGCGGAACTTCAGCGGCGCTTCAACGAACGAAATCGCCAACACCATTCCGAGCCAACCGAATATCAGCGCGATTGCAAGTTCAATCATCGCCGCCGCCACGCGAATCGCCGCCGTTAGCCTCATCACGCGGACGGCGCGGCCCAACCGTCAGCCCCCCACGCTTGCGGTGAACGGTCAGATAACGCATGCCATCGCCCGCCGCCGCAATCGACCGCAACGAACGCCGTGGCAACCAAACAAGTGCACCAGCGTCAACCGCGTGCTCGCCATCGTCAGCAGTCACAACACCCGAACCCGCAACCACGTGCATCAACACATCAAGGTCAGGCCCCACATGCTTATCGATTTGCGCGTTCGGTTCGAGGGCAACGACGTTCACGTCAAGGTCACGCACGGGCTCCTTCAAACTCCACGCCGGACCGTTGCCCGAGGCCTCCAAGCTCAGCGCGTTGACCAACACGCTTGGCCGATTTTCAACATCGTCCGTACTCATGGTGAGATCCTTGCACCATTCCCAAATACGACTGACAGGCAAGACGAGATGGCTAGCGAAGAATTGACAACCCAGGTAGCTGAGGCCATCCAGGCTTGGAAGGACGACAGCGAAACCATTCCTACGTACAGAGAGCGACTGGAACCATTCGGATTCGATGCAATGAGAGAGGCATCGACGTTTCTCAACCACGAAGACCACGAAGTACGAGCAGCTGCGGGCTACCTAATGGGCACGCTTTCGCTCGATGGAAATGCCAACACCAAACAGTTTTGCCTCGACGCGCTGCTAGGCGCACTCGCTACCGAACTAGCAACCGCCGGGTCCACCGCCGCACTCCAAGGCCTCGTATGTGGCCTCTCAGACCTGAGCGATATCCGCGCAGCAACGCACATCATTCCCCTTGCGGATCATGACGACGAGGATGTCCGCTACACAGTCACGTCCAGTCTTCCCTGCGCTTGCGGCTTCAAGCCTCTCCCCGATGCGGTCGATGCGATGATCCGCCTGACCGCTGACTCGGACCATGACGTTCGCGACTGGGCGTGTTTCGGCTTGCACCAGATGAGCGCAGAATCAGATGAGGCACGTGAAGCGCTGGCCGCCCGATTGGACGACCCGCACGACGAGACGCGGAGCGAGGCACGAAATGCACTCGCCGACTTGGGCGACGAGCGTGTCATTCCGCACCTAATGGACCTTCTATCGCAAGACTCCGTTTGGACTCGTGATGTCGAAACAGCAGGTTTGATAGCCGACACGCGCCTATACCCACTTTTGAAAAAGATCGAGACCTGGTGGGAAGACGACAATGACGACATAAAAGTGCTTGAAACCGCACTACACCGCTGTGACCCGCGCGCTGCGGAGATGGCAGCTGAACATGAACGCGCAATCCTGCCGTTGCTAAATGAACAAGCGGCCAAACAAGGCGGCCGGTTTGAGTTGGCAGGCAACTACCCGATGACGAAGCTGCGCGTCTTTCTCAACAACAAGTTGATTCACAATGAACGCTTTTGGCAAAACGAAGACCCGTCCGCACCTGGTGACATCAATGTTGGGGTTAAGTCACTTTTGACATGGTTGCAGCCGCCCGACCCGGTGACCGAATACTCACTCACCGATCATCAAACAGACCAAGGCGAATAGCCCGCTACGCCAGAGCCTGCAAGAACGGTTGCAATCCCGCCTTCACGTCGTCGAAAGCATCTTCTTCTTCCCACAACTCGCGCCACTCGGACGGACCATTGAGCAGTTGCGTCAACAACTGAAGCGCCTGCGACTTCATGTCTGCAAGCTCGCCACCAATGTCGATCAATTCGTCGCGCATGTCTTCAGGAAGGTCGCCGCCCAGCGCGGGATTCTGCCCGACAGCAACAAGACACGCAGCCGCAACGCCAATGCTTGCATCACTGGCATCAGGCTCGTTTGAACGAAGCGCATCCTCGATTGCCTCACGCAAAACACCCGCGCCGCCATCGGACACTTCGTCTAAGAAATCCGCTGCGTCATCGTTATCAAACGGCCCTTCACTCCATGTCCCCACGGTGCACCCTCCTATTGATCAGTACTGAACTCGTACCCAAGTATTTCAGTCGCGATGTTCAACCGCCTTGTATTTCGCATCAGGTTCAGAAACGCAAAGGCCCGCCTTTTCTATCCACGGCCCGCATGGGTAGCTTTCAGCCCATGGCGCAGTTGCACACCCCCAAGCCAAACGTTCTGCTGTTTTTCCGCTATGGATTCCGAACCCCGCAGGACCCCGGCCCAACCAACAATGCTCTCGCTCGCGAGATGGTTGCGCGTTATGGCGTTTTGCCGACCATTACCGCCCAAAACATGTCCGTAGCAATCGTGAACGCCAAGAACGCAATTCCCGAGGTGCGAAACATCGAATACAACGTCGTCCGCGCGGACGGTGACACCGACATGCGACCACACCTAGACACAAGACATAGCAATCCGGTGCCGCTTCTTGATCTACAAGTATCGTGGCGAGAGGAACGATCGCGCGCAAGACGCATGTTGCCGCGCGACCCTGGTGCCGACACCAGCCTTGTGCGGCACAGCACACTGGAGTTCATGGCGCAGGCACTCGAGATTGCAGAGGTCGCAGGCTGGCATCACATTCAGCCGGTTTGCGTGGCCCCGCAGGCGCGACGAATCAACACAATCGCGCGTTCCCTGTATCGGATAATCCAGACCATTGACAGTTTTGACCCCAACAGAAACCCATCAATGCCCACGTTCTTGCCCGCCGACGGCATCGATGTCGCGATGGACCCGCAGTCGGTCGAACCTTGGACCCGTGGCCCGAAAGTCACCGCGCTCTATGAGTCTGCACTCACGACCGTCACCGAACGTTCCCTTGTGCGGGATTCATTCCGCTGAACTCACGCGCTTAGCCCTAGTCGTCCGCGAATTCGTAGCCGAAGTAACTCCTGCGCTCGATGAGTCGCACGTCTTCGCTTGCTAGCTCCGGCAACTCATTGAGCACACTGAGGTCATTGTCCATGATTCGCGTGTTTCCGTGAGCAATCAGCATCTTCAACTTTTTGCAGTTAGCTAACGGGGCGAGCGATTCATACTCCCCACCTTCGGCGATGCCCAAGTACTCGAGTTCTGGAAGTTGACTCAAGAAACTCAAGTCTCTGATGTTCTTGCAACTCTCAATATCCAGCTTCCGCAAGCTCTTGGCAGCATCGGGAAGCTTGTTGAAAGTGAGCTTGGGGGCGCTGTAAATGCTCAACTCTTCGATTCCTTCAGGCAGCCAGTCGACCTCTTCCAGGCGACGACACGGCTCAAGAATCAACTTCTTGAGTGAGGTCATGTCTGATAGCTCAGACGTTCTACGAACCGGAGCAGAAGAGACAGACAAACGAGTGATTGTCTTGGACCTAAAGGCCGTTTCCACACCAGGGCGCTTGCTGACCGTCAGCTCCTCCAACTGCGGGAACTTCGTGAAGTCAATGCGGGCATTGCAGTCGGTCTGCAGCGAGATCTTGCGCAGCGTTGGTAGCCCAAGCACACCGGTGTCCTCGATGCACCCCACGACATCAACGCTCGTGATGAAGGGAACATCTTTTAGAAAGTCCAGATTCCCTTCCGCAAAACCCCACATGTCGTTGAGCCAAAGCTCGGTTGCTCCGCGCCGCTGCAGTGTCTTGACGAACCGAGGCTTCCAGCGACCAACTATGCGGCACTTGTTCCCTCGGAAACGCAAACGCAGAAACCAAGCACGCATGAAGTAATCGATGTCGTCTTCATATGTACGTTTCCAAATGCCCACAGACATCTATCGTCCCATTGACAACTGATTTCGCGCTAAACGACCGAGTTGACCCCAGTAAGGAACACAACTACAAGAGCCGGGCCAGCCGCGGCAAGGCTCGCCGCCGCTAATCGGTGCAACCGGTCGCGGCTTGACTGCCAGTACACAAGAATCCCGATGATCCAGGTCGCGGCCAGTCCAGCAATCGCAATAAGCGCGGCCACGGGAGCGCCCGACGCGAACGAATTAATGATTGCCATCAGCCCCGCCGCCATGCCGAGCAAAACAAGCGGCGCCATCACGATCAGTACAACGATATGCAGTGCATTACCGAGATATGCCGTTGCGGGTCGCTTAACCATTTCCGCCTCCTCGATCTCCAAACTGTCGCACACGTTGAGATCTGTTGACCACCCACCAAGAACCCGAGCGACCTGCAAGGCTGAACCCCATGAGAGATGCCCACAGGCAGCTGTCCGCTGGAGTCAGGTTCGACTGGGGGCTGGATGGCGCAAACGCGCTCGCCACTACCAATGGGTGCTTAGTCGTTGTCGACGTTCTGTCATTTACAACGACAGTGTCGGTCGCGGTCGACCGTGGAATGGCCATTCTCCCCTACCCCTGGCGCGCTGACGCCGCCAAGGCGTTCGCAATCAGTCACGACGCACAGCTGGCGGTGGGTAGAAGCGAAGCCACTCAAGAACATCCGTGGTCACTTTCGGGGTCGGCACTTCTGGCCGCCGAGTTCACGCCCAGGCTTGTGCTTCCATCTCCAAACGGCTCAACCATTTCGGCTGCGAGTGACGGATTGGTCGTCACGTCGTCGTTGCGGAACGGGTCTGCCGTAGTCACATGGTTACTTGACGCGAAGTACGGGACGCCCGAGAAACCGATCGTTGTAATCGCAGCCGGAGAACAATGGCGTTCAGGCAACTCGCTGCGTCCGGCTGTTGAAGATCTCTTTGGCGCGGGTCAGGTGTTGTCGCAACTAAAAGCGGCGGGATGTTCGCTATCAGCCGAGGCCGACATCGCGGCCACTGTTTACGAATCAACAGATGACATCACAAACACAATTCGCGCGTGTGCATCCAGTCAAGAACTAATCGAAGATGGTTTCGCTGACGACGTTGCAGTCGCAACCGAGATTGATGCCGACTCTGTTGTACCAACGCTCATTAACGACGCGTTTGTTGATGCCAACTAGCCGAATAGATGCGGCACACTTCTGCCAATGGGCAGCTGGAACATCAAATCGAGTTAGTAAAGACGTCCTCGACGACGTTCACCGCTCGTCGTCCGGCGACTAAAAGACCCGCGCGTTGCTACTCATCACTGGGATCGTCGAAGAACTTTCCGTCGTTATACATCTCGGCGGCAACGTCGTCTCCAGCATCAATCGCAATCAAGAACTGCTCGCGCGATTCATCGTCTCGGCCTAAGTCGTGCAGAACCAAGGCTGCATTCATGTGAGATTCCAACATGTTTGATTCGAGATATTTGGCAAGCGCCTGTTCGAGCTCACCAACGTCATGCAACAAGCATCCATACTCGAACAGAACATCGAAGCCCCTTACTTCGGCATCATCGAATACGGCCTTCGCCTCTTCCATTCGTCCACGCATGCGAAGGAAGTTGCCGAACATGGCAATTGAACCCTCGTGATCCATGGCGGCAGCGCCCGCTCGAAAGTGCGTTTCCGCTAACTCGTAGTTTCCGAGCTCCTCGTAACACTCGCCTAAGTGCCGACGCGCATTGATAGGTAACTCGCCCCTCGCAAGCAACCACTCAAACTCGCGCAATGCCTTGGCCCACTCTCCCATCTCATAGAGCATGAAAGCGGCATTGAATCGCGCAGCCGGATCGCTGGACTTTATGTATGCCTCGATCGCCTGTGTCTTTTGACCTAAATCCTCAAACAACAGACCTCACTCGAAACTGACGTCCAACCCCGCCCGATCAGCGTGCTCCAAGACCTTTCGAGCTTCGTCGAGATTGCCGCTTTCGCGAAGGCGATCAAACTGTTCGATGGCATCGGATTCTTTGACTTCTTCCATTACGACTCCTTTGCTCACCAAGCGGCGACGACCTCACCAGCCTTGCTGCGCACTATTTAAGCCCGCCTAACCAATTCCGCCATACGTAAGGTCGGCGATCGCCAACAACCGAGTAACGGGGGACCCCGTAACGGACGCCATATCGGTGACAAAGCACCACAATGCAATGGCAACAATTATTTCGTTCGTCGGATCTACAACATGGAGACGAAGCCCGCGCATGCGCGCGACTGCTTGACCATCGTGTTGAAGCTCCGCCCACCCGAAGTAACGCTTGGTCAACACCCAATCGCCAAGGCCCTCGATCACCACAGCCCGGTCGCGTGCACGCAAACCGTAACGGGGCCTACGCGCCTTGGCTTCACCCCATTGCGTCGTCGCGCCAATTCCTTCACGCCGAATGGGGCCGCCGTTGGAAACGTCTTGTGGGGGGTCGTGCGGATACACCCCAGAAATGAGTAGCGAGCCATCTCCGCGCCTGAACTCAAAGCGATCGTCGATTCGCAAATAATGGATGGAGTCGAAAGGAGTTCCCTCAAAACAGAGGTGGGAATCGCCGCTCTCAACGTCGTCGATACGATCGAACTTCAGCCTTTTGAAGCTCTTCTGCTTGTCATTCATTGACCCACCCCTACCAATCTTCGTCGTCGTGCAAAGGAACTATCGGGAAGCCCTTCGCAGTTACTAGGGACCACACAACAACTCCCGCACTCATTAACAATGCAATGCCAACCCACGCGGCCAACAGCACGAACTGACCCCATGCGATTATTGACGGAAACGCCAGCAACGCGAACGAACCAAGAAAGACTTGCCAATGCGCAATGCCGATCTCTTCATACAACCGTGAACGTTGATCAAACAGTGCGATTCCAATGCCTCCGACAAGCCCGATCGCACTTGCGATTCCAGTCACCAAGAGCGTCGCCTTCAGCGAATCCGTTGACGCCACTACGAATGATGTGAACAACGCATAAACAAAGAGGAAGAACGTAAACGGTCTACACAAGCGTGACGTGTGGGAACGCTCAGTGGTTTTCATCGTCTACTCCTGTCGGGCAATTGCTCTTGGCCAGTCACTTCCTGCACCTCCTACCATTTGGGGTGTGGCTGACAAGACGAATCAACCAGACATTTCAATGGAAGAACTCAGGGCCGTAGTCGTTGGTCGTGTCTTCGATGCCACCGGACTTATTGGTTACATCAAGTTGTGGACAGACGTATACCACTCTGGTCGATGGTTTCATCGCAATAAACATGAAACGGAATACGTTCTGTTTCTCGTACGGTTCGCAGACAGTCATGGCGTCCCAACCGATTCATTCTTCGATCCCATAGTTTTTGAAGAGCACCAAGTTGAGTTCCTTCAGAAGTTGGCAAAGGGTTACATCGATCTGGCCGGAGATCAC
>JBDIBA010000037.1:0-18483 GCA_039812705.1 Acidimicrobiia bacterium | reverse complement strand
GAGCACTGGATGAATTGAACATGTGTTCCATTGTGACGAGGGGGTGTGACAGCGATACCCGGCCTCGAATGACCAATCAGCGGTTGGTGAACTTCAGCGGTTGGTGAACTTCAGCGGTTGGCGAACTTCAGCGGTTGGTGAACTCCACGAATGCATCGAGGGTCCGCAAACCAACGCCGCTCTTGAGAATCTCGCGGCTCTGTTCCAGCGCCGATTGCCAGTCCTCGCAAACACCAGCGACGATTAACCCGGCAGCCGCATTGAGCGCGACGATGTCGGACTGGGGACCGTCTTCGCCACCAAGAATCGCACGCAGCCGTGCAGCGTTGTGATCTGGATTACCGCCACGCAGTTCATGAGGGTCGGATCTGCTGAGTCCAAGGCGCAGAGGATCGAGGATGGTCTCTTCGGATGTTCCACCGCTTAGATGCAAGACGTTGTTGGGCGCCGTCGTGCTCAACTCGTCGAGGCCGTCGGTGCCACGCACAACCATGACGTTGTCCGCACCAGCAGTGCGCATGCATTCCAAAATGGGGGCCATTGCCTGATGCGAACCGGTGCCGATCACCTGGCGGCGGGCCCCTGCAGGGTTAACCAACGGGCCAATCCAGTTGAACACGGTGCGCACGGCCAAGTCCTTGCGGACCGGACCGACATGGCGAAGGCCCGGATGGAACGAGGGCGCAAAAAAGAAGCCCATGTTGGTTTCTTCGATTCCTTGCACGACACGTGGCCCAGCAAGTTCGATCTTTGCCCCGAGTGCATGCAACACATCGGCCGAACCACATGAAGAAGACGCGGCATGGTTGCCGTGCTTGGCAACCGGAACCCCGGCTGCGGCCAAAACAAAGGCTGCCGTCGTTGACACGTTGATACTTCCGCTGCGGTCACCCCCTGTCCCGCACGTATCAACCAGACGTTCGCGCAGACCGGCTGGGACATCGACCGCCACGGCCTCTGAGCGAACCGCGTCAACCACGATCGGAAGAAAATGGTCGGAATCGTGTCGCATGCGCAACGCAGTCAGCAGTGCAGCAACTCGGGTAGGCGACAGGTTGCCCTGAAGGGCTTGACGCATGACAAAACCCACGTCTTGTGGTGAGACGTGGGTTTGTCCAATTAGGTCTTCGAGCAGCGAAGCAAAGTCCGCTTGGTTTATCGGTTGGTCAGACAAGACCAGACAAACTAGGCCGACTTGCGGCGCTGGCGAATGATTCGGCGACGCTCGCGCTCTGTTGCCCCACCCCAAACGCCTTCGCGTTCGCGGTCAGCAAGCGCGTGTTCCAAACAGGACTCCTGCACTGGGCACGCGTTGCAAACGGACTTCGCTTGACCTGCCTCTTCGTCAGTGGCTGGGAAAAAGATTTCCGTGTCTAGACCGCGGCAAGCGGCGCGACTTTGCCAAGCCAACTTCTTCATAACCCTTCACATCCTCACCAATAAAAACGAGCAAAAAACCGAAACGCACTGCAAACAACAAATTGGGTCGTCCGAACATTTCCGTCGGGCATAACTCCATTTATACGCCCACGGGATCGGACGAGTGCGCAATTCAAATATCGCGCCGCGCACCCAACACTTACTTGACCGAATCAGAAACAAATCTGACCCGCACACCAAGCAACTGTCGCCCCAGACACTTCGTTGTGTTTTTTAAAAAACACTCAAAAGCGCCAGGCGGACTGTTTAGCGGTCACGGTCACCAGTTCGCAACAAAAAATCAAAAAACTTGCGCGACCGATTATGAATGAGTGCCGGCAAGCCCGTTCAGGTAGTCAACCAACCCCGCTGCGCGGTCATCGTCGGGTGTAACAACAAGAATTGTGTCGTCACCGGCAATCGTTCCGACCACGTCAGCAACGCCGCCATAATCCAAGGCTGATGCGAGAAACTGTGCAGCCCCCGGCGGCGTGCGAACCACGACAAGGTTTTGCGCTGCAACAACCGACACAAGCAACTCTTCGCTGAACCGTTCGAGACGCGCCGAGCCATCGCGTAGCACGACGTCGCCGTCGGGCACCCGGTAAACAAGCTTGCCCGCGGCGTTGCGAGCCTTGGTCGCACCCAGGTCATCAAGGTCTCGCGAGAGCGTCCCTTGGGTAACCGAAATGCCTTCGGCGGCGAGCGCCTCCTCAAGGGCCTGCTGTGAAGTGACCTCGCTCGAACGAATCAGCTCCACGATGAGGTTGCGTCGGGCAACCGGGCTGTTTGGAATGCGTGGAGATGGCTGACCTGACCGAGTCATAGCGGCATGGAAGCTACACGGAGCCAGGGGCGGTCAAGGTGATTGTCACACGGCATAGTTAGTTTGATGGTGTGAGAATTCTTCACACTTCCGACTGGCATCTTGATCGTTCGTTCAACCGCGTACGCCTCTTAGACATGCAGGTCAATCTGTTTGATTGGCTTTGCGATTACGTCGCCGAGGAAGGCGTTGACGTTGTCATCATCGCCGGCGACGTTTACGACCAGCAGTCCCCGTCTTCGGCCGCAATCGAGGCATTGGACCATGTCCTCAGCCGACTCGCCTCCCAGGGCGTGGCGGTCATTGGCATTTCTGGAAACCACGATTCCGCCATTCGGGTCAGCTACTTAGAACAGGTCTCCACAAACGCGGGCATCACAATCCGCGGAGACCTGCGAAAGGTCTCTCAGCCAGTCATCTTGCCGGGCGACAAATCGGGCGACTGGAGCGTTGCCTTCTACCCCGTTCCATACATAGAGCCTCAGGTTGCGCGACACGTTCTCGAATCCGTCGACACCACCTCACACGATGCGCTGTTGCGCATTGCCCTTGAGCGCGCCCGAAACGATTTCAACCAACGGTTGGCGCGGGGCGAAAAGTTGCGGTCGGTCGCCCTTGCGCATGCATTTGTAACGGGCGGCGCGCCTTCAGATTCCGAACGCGAACTTTGTGTCGGAGGTTCGGCGGAGGTCGGCGTTGGCTTGTTCGCGGGTTTTGATTACGGAGCCCTTGGACATCTTCACGGACGACAAAGTTTCGGCAATGGTTCGCTTCGTTACTCGGGTTCGCCCATGGCTTATTCGTTTTCCGAGACGGGCCACACCAAAGGCGGCTGGCTAATCGACATCGCCGAAACTGGCGAGCCAACCGTCACAGCCGTGGACTTCCCCGTTCAACGAGGGCTTGCCAAGTTAAAGGGGCCACTCGAACAACTTTTGACATCGGCAGATTTCGCCGCGCACGAGACTTCATTCATCCAGGCAACGCTTACCGACCCCATTCCGCAACAACAAGCGCTCGAGAAATTGCGTCGACGCTTTCCGCACACGGTTGAGCTTCAATTCGAAACCGGTGCAGTCGCAAGCGCCCAAACCACTTTTCGCAAACAGACTCGCAACAAGACAGACCTTGAACTCGGTGTTGGTTTCCTAGAGTTCGTTACCGAGCACAAGGTCGACGACGAAACCGTTTCGCTACTTGCCAAAGTCATTGATCAGACCAACAGCCAACAAAAGGTTGGCGAGCAATGAGGCCACAGAAGCTCACGTTTAATGCCTTTGGCGCTTTTCCCGGAAGCGTCACTGTCGATTTTGATCAGCTCAGCCCGTTTGGCTTGTTTCACATTCATGGACCAACGGGCGCCGGAAAGTCAACCCTTTTAGATGCACTTTGTTACGCGCTCTATGGCGTTGTTCCGGGGTTGCGCGGCAAGTCGCGAACCAGCACGGCCAGCAAGGGTGCCGATGCAACGCAGCCCGACGCCTTGTTGCAATCGCGACACGGTGAATACGTAGACAAGACCGTTGTTTCGCTGGAGTTCTCCGCCCAAGGCGTCAACTACTTGATCCGGAGAGAGCCTCCCCAATTTGGACCACGCGGCGGGTTCAATTCCTATCCCAAGGTGCACGTGTTCAAGCGAAGCGGTGAAGACCTTGAACCAATTGCGTCGGGCACCGGCGAAGCCAAGTCGTTCATCAAGTCGGTCGTCGGTCTTGATGCGGGTCAATTCATGCAAGTTGTTGTGCTGCCACAGGGCCTTTTTGCCCAAGCTCTGCGTGCAGATTCCAACACGAGAGGCGCCTTGTTTCGCACGCTCTTCGATACCGCGCGCTTTGGCGACTACACGGAACGACTTGAATCTTTATCCAAGGAGGCCAAAGAAGAACTGCGCGGTGCCGCGGAGAACGTAAACAGCACGCGTTCACGGGTTGACGAACTCATCGAAAGACTCGGCCTCGATATCGAACTCGACAATGACGTCGTGACGGGCGCACCAAGCCTTACCGGCCTTCAACACCTTGAGGTTTTGAGCAAAGAGGCACAGCGCGTTGCCGCGACCGCCCGCGACGACAGCGCCAAGGCAAACATCGCCGCGCGCGAGGCACTGGAGTCGGTGAAAGGTCGCGACGCTGCGTGGGCTCGCCGACGTCGTGCTAGCGAAGTTCTTGCCCAATGCTCTACCCAGTCCTCCCAGATTGACGCATTGCGCAAAGAGATTGGCGATGCCGAGCGTTGTGCACCCATTGCGGGTTTTGTTTCCGCATTCGAAAACGCCTCACTTCGCAAGTCAACACAGCAACAAGAAGTAGACCGGTCGCACAATTCGCTATCTGCCCACCTTGCCAGCGCGCCAACACAGGCAGACGGCATTGATTTGAACCTTGCATCGGGCGACACTCTGACTGCTGAGTTGTGCTCATTGCATATCGAATTCCTGCAGACACGCCTGCACTCATTGCGAGACAAGTTGAAACTTGTCGATGAGCTCGAATCTTGCGTGAAGCTGCTTGCTGCCGCGCGCGAAGAGCATGCAGCAGCCGACAAGGTTCATGGCGAGCTAACGAGTCGGCTTCAGCGCAGCGAAGCTTTACTGGAAGAGCTCGCAACAGAGACAGATGCGCTCAGCCCGGTTGCTTCGACTCTTGAATTGCTCAACAACCAGCTTGAAACCGCGCAACGTGAACACGCGGCCGCAACCCAATTACGACCCGCGCGAGACAAGTTGACAGCAGCCGTCGATTCCGCGCAGAGCGCCACCGCAGAGTTTCAAGCGGCCGAAGACGCGCGACTGGCGTTGTTTTCCCAACGCATTGATTCCATGGCTGGCGAACTCGCAGCCAAGCTGTCCGCCGGGGAGCCCTGCGCAGTCTGCGGAAGCACCGAACATCCTGCGCCCGCTGAATCGGCCGCTGTTGTCAGCGAAGCCGACCTCACCAAAGCCGAGTTCAAAGTTGTTGCATTGCGCAAGACAGCCGAAGACCGCCAGGGCGTTCGTCAACGCTTGGAGGTCGACGTGGCCGCGCTTGTCGACCGCGCAGCAGAGGCGGCAACAACCGACGACCTGGGACGCAGCAAGGTCGATCAATTGCAAGCCCGCATCAAAGAAGCCGTCGAAGCCAGAGACAAGCTCCGCATCGCAAGGGACCGAATCGACAAGGGCAAAGGGGTTCTTGGCGACACCCAATCCGAACTGAAAGAAGCCACTCAGAAACAAAGCGAGGCCGCAAGCAAGGTTCTTGCACGTTCCGAGCGTGTCAAAAACATCGAAACGCGACTTGGGGATGCCGACCCAACCGTCCTTCGCGGCATCGAATCTTGGACCTCTCGCGCAATTGAGCTTTTTCAGCAGTTCGCACAGTCGATCACGTTGTTTGCAGCAGCCGACGAGCAAGTGCAGTCGGCAAACGCTGCGCTGCAGCGAGAATTGAACAGCGTGAACATCGCAACAGTCGACGAAGCAAAGGCAATGCTTCGCGACCCGGCACGCATTACCGAGATGCGCGCCGAGGCATCTGCTTGGAGTGAACGCAAGCACAACGCCGAGCAGACCATCAAAGAGATCGACGATTTGGCAATTGTTGAACCCAAAGAGGACGAACTTGTCGAAGCCGAGGCGCGCGCCGTTTCAATGAACGATGCGTATGAAGCATCGCTGCGTCACTTTGCGTCGGTCGATCACTTGACCACAGACCTGAGCGCCGCAACCGACGCGCTTACCAAATCAATCGCGAAACTTGAACCGCTGCGCAAGAAGCGTGACCAGCTCACAGAGCTGTATGAGCTTTGTAACGGCGGCGGCGCAAACCTGAAAAAGTTCTCTCTTGAGCACTGGATCATGGCGGGGTATCTCGAAGAGGTTGTCGAAGCCGCGAACGTCCGCCTCGAGAAGATGACGCTCAATCGATACCAACTGCGACACAACGCCAGCGTTGCATCGAACAACAGAGCCTCGGGACTCGACATTGATGTCTTCGACGCTTACACGGGCCACACTCGCGCAGTCACGACACTGTCCGGTGGTGAAACTTTCATGGCGTCGTTGTGCCTCGCGCTTGGTACTGCCGACGTCGTTCAGCGTCACGCGGGCGGCATTCACATCGAAGCATTGTTCATCGACGAGGGTTTCGGGACACTTGACTCCGACACATTGGAGCTCGCAATTGACGAGCTGGACAGACTCCGCGAAGGCGGTCGACTCGTTGGCATCATCAGCCACGTTGATTCGTTGCGCAGTCGCATTCCCGCCGGCATTGAAGTAGTCCGCACAATGTCCGGTTCTCACATCACCACTTCAATTAGGCCATGATCTATGTCCGATGGTGAGTCGGCTGGATGGTCGCGGCATCGTTGCTCATTGAGTTGCGATGTCGAGGAAGGTCGGGGCTCCACAGGGCAGGGTGCTGGCTAACGGCCAGTCAGAGCGATCTGCAGGAAAGTGCCACAGAGAACAGACCGCCGATGGTTCGCGCAAGCGTTCACAGGTGAGGGTGAAACGGTGCGGTAAGAGCGCACCAGTGAGCGAGGCGACTCGTTCAGCTCGGCAAACCCCACTCGGAGCAAGGTCAAGACGGAGACGAGCTGCCCGCTCAACGTTTCCAGGTAGGCCGCTTAGATGGATGACCATCCAAGCGTCGCAAGGCGCTGGACAGAACCCCGCCTACAGGCCGACTCACCATCACTCCCGCCCCTCGTCATGCTTCGCGCCTCCCGTCTCCTTCCCCCGCTCGCGCCCTCTTCGCGCCCCCTTAACGCTTCTCGTTGACGTTATGGACGAATCGACGAACGCGACCTGGGCTTTTGCGACGAAAAGCGTCCGTAAGGTCAACGAGAAGCATGAAAAGTGGGGGCGAGAAGCGTGAAAAGCTACTGAGGTGCGCGAGCACAACCATCCGAACAAGGAGGCCCACATTGAGCGAACGCAACATCGAACGAGCAAGAAACATCGTCAAGAACAGCCTTTACGCCACCGTCGCTACAGCCGACGAGGGTGCAACACCGTGGAACAGTCCAGTGTTTGTTTCCTTGGATAACGACGGCAACTTCTACTGGATCTCGTCGCCCGAAGCGCAACACTCGAAAAACATCAGCGCGAATAACAAGGCGTTCCTCGTCATGTTTGACTCAACCGCACCAGAAGGCACAGGTGAAGGCGTTTACGTACAGGCAACCGCAGAAGCAGTCAGCGACCAAAGTTGCGCGACGTATCTCACCAAACGAGCCGGCAAGCCCGACAACCGTTACGAAGAGGCACTCAACCAAGGCGTGCTGAATGTATATCGGGCAACACCGCAGCACATTTGGGTCAACGATGTTGAGCTCGATGAAAACGGTGAGTACGTCCGCGACACTCGTCCCGAAATACCTACCGATTGCCTAACCAAGCTTGCCGATTGGTAAAGACCGGCCACACAACTTGCACAAGAACACAGATTGACTAAACAGGTCACATGCAGATCGACAGAGAATCCGTAATTTCGCTCCTTCAGGGTCAAGGTCACTTTGAACAGGCTCAACAAGCCTTCACGGCCTTGCCTCAGACAATTGACCTGACCGATCACGGCCCACTGCTTGAGCAACTCGGAATCGACCCGGGTGCACTTGGCGAGCAGCTCTCAAACGCAGGCGAGACCATCGGAAACCTCACCGAACGCTTCAGTCAAGAAGGTGAAGGCGGCCTTGGGGGAATCATCGAGAAGATCAAGGGTTTCCTCGGCCAATAACGGCTAAGAAGCGCGCCAATCGGCAGGCAATGCGCGCCACAGTTCGCTAGAACGGGCAAATGAGCCAAGGTCAGTCCAGCCAAGATCACATCGAGCTAGTCGAGCAGTACGCCGCGCATAATTACCACCCGCTCGACATCGTTTTGAGCGGTGGATCCGGCGCGTGGGTTACCGACGTCGAAGGCAATCGCTACCTGGACTGTTTGGCAGGCTACTCGGCACTCAACTTCGGACACGGACACCCGCGCTTGTTGGCACGCGCAACCAACCAACTGCGCAACCTGACGCTTACCAGTCGCGCGTTTCACAATGATCAACTCGGACCGTTTGCCGAATCACTTTCGAAGCTGACCAACAAAGACGCAATCTTGCCGATGAACACCGGCGCGGAAGCCGTTGAAACTGCAGTCAAGGTTGCCCGTCGCTGGGGCTACGAAGTCAAGGGTGTCCAGCCGGACAAGGCAAACATCGTCACCATGGAAGGCAACTTCCACGGACGCACCACCACGATCGTCAGCTTCTCCACCGACCCAGTCGCAAAGAAGGATTACGGCCCATACACGCCGGGGTTTTCGACAACAAAGTACGGCGACCTCGAAGCAATAGGCGATGCCATTGACGACAACACCGTTGCCGTTCTGTTCGAACCAATTCAGGGTGAAGGCGGCGTACTGATTCCGCCCGATGGTTTTCTCCAACAGCTTCGCCAGACCTGCGACGACGCAAACGTGTTGATGGTCGCCGACGAAGTACAAAGCGGCCTGGCGCGCACGGGCAAGACCTTTGCCTGCGATCACGAGAACGTTGTGCCGGACATTTACATCATGGGCAAGGCGCTCGGTGGCGGCATCATGCCAGTGTCGGCAATCGCGGCCGACCGTGATGTGATGGATGTGATTACACCCGGCTCACACGGTTCGACCTTTGGCGGCAATCCCTTAGCCGCGGCAATTGGCCACGAAGTCTGCGAAATGTTGTCCACCGGCGAGTTCCAACAGGCTTCGAGCAACCTCGGGCAATACATGACACCCAAGCTCGAACAACTTAAGAACCTAGGGGTTATTAGTGTTCGTGCGCGCGGCGCGTGGGCCGGGATCGATGTCGATCCCCAGCTATGCAGCGGTTACGAACTGTGTAAGGAAATGGCCAAGCGCGGCGTCCTTGCAAAAGACGCGCACGACTCCACCATTCGCCTGGCTCCCCCACTTGTCGCGTCAACGAATGACATCGACACCATGGTTGACGCAATCACAGACTCGCTTCGCGCGCTGCAGAAGTAATAGCCGCAGCAGCTAATACGCAAACGTGACGGCTACACCCAGCCGTGCTGAAACGCTAACTTGTCTTGTTCAACCGGACCCCAAGAACCAACGGCATAACCATGTGGTGCGGGCTTCTTCTCACGCAACTGGTCCAAGAAGCCGTCTGCAAAGGTCCAAACGTTTGCAAGACCATCGCTTGTCGTGAAGAAACTGTGATCTCCCGAGATCGCGTCGTGAATTAACCGCGCGTAAGCACGCAGCGCTTGCGGCTCTTCCGAAACGTCAAGTTCCATGCGCGTTGTGCGACCGTCCAACGACATACCTGCGCCGGGTTCCTTAACAACCATCCCCATCTCGACACCGCCAGATGCAGCAAGGTCGAACTTGATGATCGATGCAGCATCAGCAATGTGCTTAACGGGCCCATCGGGCTTGCGCATTACAAGCGTTACGCGTTGTTGAGACTTCTCCATCATTTTTCCGGTGCGCAAAAGGAACGGCACGTCGCGCCAACGGTCACTGTCGACAAAAACTCGCACGGCAGCAAACGTGTCGGTCTTGGAATCTGGTGCGATTCCAGCTGTGTCTGTGTAACCGTCGAACTGGCCGAGTACCACGTCTTGTTCGCGCAGCGGACGCAAGCAGCCAAGTGCTGCGTCACGAGCCGCGCGAAAGTCCTTCTCGCCCATCGACACGGGCGGCTCCATTGCAACCAATCCGACGAGTTGAATGAGGTGAGTCACGATCATGTCGAGGAACGCGCCCGTGTGATCGTAAAAGTCTGCGCGGTCTTTGATGTCGAGCTTTTCGGGGACATCAATCTGCACGCACTCAACGGATTCGCGGTTCCAAATATCACCAAGCCACTTGTTGGAAAAACGAGCAGCGACCATATTGAGCGCGCCTTCCTTGCCCACAAAGTGATCAATGCGATACACCTGATCGTCTTCGAACACTTCACGCACAAGTGCATCAAGGTCGCGGAAAGTTTCAAGTGAAGTGCCAAACGGTTTTTCATAAACCGCACGCGCGGACTGATTCAGACCGTGCGCCTTAACAGCCTTGGTGAAACCAACAAAGGACTTAGGCGGCACGGCAAAGTAATGCAACACGTTCGCGTCATCGCCGACCTTGTCGCGCAGCACGTCAAGCATCTTGCCCGGGTCATCAACAGAGAAGCCACCGCCGGCGAAATGACAACGATCCAAGAACGACTTGAGGTGCGCGTCGTCACCCGTCATGCCGGAATCCTCAAGCGCCTGCTTTACGTCATCGCGAAACTGTTCGTCAGACAGTTGCCCGCGTCCATTTCCAATTATCAGGAGCTCGCGCGGGAGGAGATCGCGCGTGGCCAGCTCATAAATCGCAGGGATCACAGAGCGGTGGGCCAGGTCGCCGGTGGCTCCATAGAGGATCAGTGCATTGGGGTTCATTTCTGGGCTTGACACATGCCCATCCTTTCTCAACAGACCCGCAAAGTTGTGCCCATATGACGGTTTTCCGAACTTTCCGAGTGCTCTTAACTTCGGCAGCCAGCGAACGATATGAATGTCATGACTTCGATCGACACCTCACGTTCTCACCTGTCAAACTCGAATGAATCGAAGGCTAAGGAAGTCTCCGCCGAAGAGGCATGGCTCCAGCTCAGGGACCTGATCTCGCCGCGCCGCCAACTTCGCCTTCCAGTCGAAGAGAACTAGAACCCACTGGCCTTATGGCTAGTCGGCGAACAAAATGCGCCCGCACTCTTCGCAGGTCGTGACCTCGCTGAGTGACCGTTCGCGAATGTGACCTACCTCGGCCGAGGACAGGCTGAGGTGGCAACCAGAACAGCTCTTGTTGTTCAGCGTTGCGACCGGGTCGCCGACGGACTTGCGCAGCTGGTCGTAGGACCCTCGCACCTCCGTCGACACCTGAGAAGCCGCGCCCTTGCGCTCTTCCTCGCAGGCATCGATCTTTGCGTCCAACTCCGCTTCGGCCGCACTCAAACCCGTCTGAGCAGCCTGGTAGTCACCCGCTGCGGCCTGCGCTCTCTTCTGGCAGTCGGCGAGTCGCGAAACCATTGATTCAAGCAGCTCCATGGCCGAAATCTCTTCGACCTCAAGGTCGCCGAGGCGAGACCGCAAGTGCTCGACCTCGGCAGTCATGGCGTGGGCATCTTTGGCGTCGGGAACGGGCTGACCGTAAAGCTTGGATTCAATGACCTTGATTCGCTGTGCAATCTGTTCGGTCTCAGCGTCGAGGGTTGCAACACGCGATGACACCAGGTTGTGCTGCTCCTGTGCTTCGTGCATTTCCTGGCGTATGCCGGCCGCGCAGACCTTGATTTCGTCAAGTGCCGCGCGCTGAGGCAAGGTCTTGTACGTGTGGTTAAGCCCGTCGATTTCAGAGTCCAGCTGGGCCAGTCTTTTCAGAGCGTCAACGTCGTTGCGTTCATATTGAATTGCCATCGACTATTTCAATCCCTTAGGTAGTCCTGCGTTGGGCGCCACTCATTCGGGCGCGGGGATGTCGCCACCGACCACCTCGGCGCCGGTTGGTTGGAGAGACCCCGCCTCGGGCTCCTGGGTGACAAAGACGCTTGTGGAGTTGGCCGGAAACGAGAAGTACGTGTTGACCAGCGAACGGCCGGAAAAGGCAACGGGCAAGACGGCCGCGCCGGAACGCACCCACATCTGGTAGCGCTTGCCGGAGTCCGATGCCGGAAGGTTCGTTTCAAGAGTCCAACCCTCCGTCCTGTTCTGGCCGATCACAACATCCAAATAACGTTCCCGGTTCTCAGAGATCAACGTCAAGTGCGGGTTTGACGGATTGGAACCCGCAAACTTCGCGGACTGCTCGGGTGAGCCATCCAACAGCCTTTCTTGACTTGCTCGGACCTTTTCGACCTGGCTAAGGCTGGCAATACCCGTACTTGCGCCAATCACAGCACCCACGGCGGAGAACCCGAGCAGGATCAAAAGCAACACGTCACGGCCGATGCGCCAATGAATCCATTGGGTCCAATGCTGACGATCATGACCCGCGTGGCCACTTTGCGAAACGGGCTGACCGTGGATGGGTTGGTCCTGCGAAGAGCTCATGTTCTCCCATCATTGCGCGTCCGGATCTGAAGCGGAGCGATTCGCAGTTCTTTGTGCTGATTTCCCTCACGAGCATTGCGGGGCGACTACTGTGGCGCCCCGCGGGCGCATAGCTCAGTTGGCTAGAGCGCTGCCCTTACAAGGCAGATGTCGGGGGTTCGAGTCCCTCTGCGCCCACCCACAAAACCCGAAGCTCTCGGGCAACACGAGGGACCGAAGTCACAACCACCACTCAACCCCTCGCCGGAATCCCTCGATACCGAGAACATGGCCAAGCCGTGGAAGAGTCCCGAGAAGATCCGCCTCGACGCCCTTCGTCCCGCTCCGGCTGCAAATGACGAGATTCCGCCCGAGCCCGAGCGGGCACCGGAGCCGCCCAAGCTGAGCCCCGTTCCCTCGACGCCGGACCTGATGACCATCGAGACGGTGGCATCCCGCTTCCGTATTCTTCTGACCGATGCCCTGGCCGTCCTCACCTGGAACCCTGGCGACCGGCTGACTATCGAGACCTCTGCGGGCGTGGTGACGCTCTGCAAGACCAAGCCAAGTGAACGGCGTTTCAAGGGCAGCGCCGTCATCTCACCCGATGGTCGAGTTCCGCTCGGTCGGGCTGCCGCTGCATCGCTCGGCGTACTGGAGGGTGGCCGTGTCCTCGTCGAAACGGATGAAGCAACTGGCGTGGTACGCCTGTTTGCTCTCAGTCTCGTGAAGGTGTTCACGGAAGGAGCGTCTCGAAATGTCTGACGGCATCACGCTTCTCAAAGACCTCCTGGCGGTGCTGGAGAACAATCCCGAGCTACTTGCAGAAGTCACCAAGTCGTTGCCGGTCAATACCGAGCCGGTGCCGACCGTTGACGAGTGGATACCAAAGGTCAAAGCCACAACGAGCAAGGGAACGTTGCGTGGCTACCGCCCTTATTGGACGCTGCTCTCCGAGCACTACGGCGATGTTCCTATCAACAAGATCGAACAGCACGAACTCGAGGCATAGATGGACACGCTGAGCGAGCCGCGTTACAAGATGCGAAGCAGCTTTCGTGGTGGTGCGGAGGCTCGCCGTCATGCTGTGCACGCGTGGCGCAAGTTCTTCAAGTACGCCGTCGCTGCGGGTCATTGCTCGAAGAATCCAGCATCTGCGATACGGCTGCCGCGCAAGTCTTCAAGTCGCCGCCGTGGTCTCACGCGAGAAGAAGTCGAGAAGTTGTTCGACCTGATCTCCACCACAGGCAACGATCCCGAGCTCGACGTACTGATTTTTCGCACAGCGCTGGAGACCGGATGTAGACGTGGTGGACTGCTTGGACTCACGAAGGATCGTGTCGACGAGAAACGACAGACGGTGACGGTGCTGGAGAAAGGCGGACGCGAACGGGAGCTACCTGTATCGCGCAGTCTCGTGGATGCATTGCTCCAACACAATCATCAGCGTGGCGGTAGCAAGGGCGCCTTACTTCGCTACCTCGACAGCACGCCTTTGACGCAAAGACGACTGGATTACCTATTTGCTCGCGTCAAGGAAGCGCCGCCATTCCCTGGCGCTGAGTTGGTGTCAATGCACTGGCTGAGACACACGGCGGGCACGTTCATCGAACGAGCGTCAGGTTCGTCCGAAGCCATTGCAGCGAACTACCTCGGTCATGAGCCGACGCGTTCGTCGGTAACCGGCCTGTACACCACGGCACCGCTCATGGAGATGGTGCGGGTCTGGTGCTCAGTTTGGAACTGTGACCACCCGCTGGCCCATGAATAGATCTCCGGCCGTGATCTGACCTCGTTGTCTTCCGCCTCGGCGGCGGCACCAGTCAGGTCATGGAGAATGACCCGACACAGAGGGCCGACGAGGGGGCGGAGGCCGCCAGGCCGGAAGCCACCGGCTCGGCGCTGGGCTTGTTATTGGCCCAAAACACGGCGCTACCAATGCCTGTCGTCTCTGACCTACAAGCAGTATTCGGCGGCAACGGTGAGACTAGACGGCAGCTCGTCGTGGGGCCTGGCATCGTGCAGCTTCGCACCCAGATCGGAGCCGGTCGCAAAGGTGGTGGGACGAGAGGAGCGGTTACCAGCTTCAGCCGGAAATCGAGAGGTGGCCTGATGCGCCGGATCGCCATGCTCGACTGGTCCGAAGTTGAGGGCGTACCGGCAATGGTGACGCTCACGTACCCAGGCGATTGGCGGGCTGTCTGCCCCGATGGCCCAACCGTCAAGCGCCACTTGGATGCATTCATTCGCCGATGGGAGCGTCAATGGGGACCGTTCCGTGGCGTCTGGAAGTTGGAGTTCCAACCTCGACGCCGACAGCCGGAGGAATATAGGTATGCGCCGCACTTGCATCTCTATGGCGGTAGGCCGATTTTTATAGAGAAAGCGGGCGCTTTCGAGCCGGTCACACACGCCGCTTTTCGCCGTTGGGTGTCGCAGGTCTGGTTCGAGATTGTTGGAACCAGCGACGAACGGCATCTGCGAGCCGGGACTGGCGTCGATGAGCGTGTCGGCGCGGGCGCAAACGACGTGCAGCGGATCGCTTCATACTTTGCCGGTTACTCGGTCAAGGGCCGCAAAGCCGATCAGCACATCATTCCCTTGGACTTTCCCAATGTGGGCAGATTTTGGGGAGTTCGTGGTCTCCAGAGCGTTGCGGTGACGGTGCAACTCGATGAGACGCAGTTCTTCGAGCTTCATCGAGTGCTTCGGAAGCTGAGGGCGAAGAACTGCGGCCGTTCAGCCTCACGGCTACCTGGCTTCAGGGTGCTCAGCGCCGATGCACCCGCTCTGGTCGAGCGCCTGGCCGCATGGCTGAACGGTGAGATTTCCAAAAGTTCGAGATCTCTTCCGTGATGAACCGTGTCTCGCCAATAAGGACTGGGCCGATGCTGGAGGCAGCCAGACGGCAAGGTGCCGTTCTCGAGCCAAGGAAAACTGAAATGCGTATTGCACTTCCCATCGACCAGTCAAACATCAAGATCCGTCACTTCGGCGAGGTCACGCCATACACCGACACATCCAACAACCAAAAAACCGACGCCAAGGGTGCTCCGATCTGGAACGTACCCGTCGTTCTGGTCATCCCTGGTGAACGTCTGCCCGAGGGCTGCGCGATACGTGTGCCAGGAACCCGACCGAAGATCGAGCAAGAAGCGGAGCTTCGGTTCGACAATCTGCGCGTGAGGTTGTGGAGCAACAACGGCGGCGCTGGTCTGACCCTTGCTGCGGATGCCGTTCACGTCGTCACCAGTGACAACAAGACGAAGGCGGTCTCGCGATGATGACGTCTGTTGAGATGTGGTGGAACCGTCTGCGCTGGCCGTTCGTTGCCAGGCAACTCAGCCTTCCGCCGTCACGGGTCACCGGCCACTTCGCTACGCCGAGAGGCATGGTCTTACGAGTGAAGTTGCCTGCTGCGGCGGACCCGTTGGCGGTCCACAATGCAGAGCGCCGAATAGCCGTTGCGTATCGCATGGCGAGTTGTTCGGTCGAGACCTCCGAGCAAGACGCCTCGGTTTTACGGGTCTTTTTGCACCGCAAGGCAGGCATTGGCAAAGTGTTTTACCCTCGACGTGATCCTCATCGGGTGTGGGTGCCGTCGCCCACCGAGGACGCAATACCGCTCGGTATCCACGATGACGGTACGGAGTTGCGGCTTTCGTTGTTCGGCCACTCGCTTTTGGTCGGTGGATCGAGCGGCGGTGGTAAGTCCAATGCAGAACGCGCCGTCCTTGCTGGCTTGGCCTGCAAGCAGAACGTGGCACTCGTTGGCATCGATCCCAAGCGCGTCGAGTTGAACCTTTGGCGTAGCCGGTTCTCTGCACTCGTCACCGGAACGGATGCTCCGCCCGTGATCGAGTTGCTCGAATGGCTGAACGCTGAAGTGCAGCGCCGTCTGCTCATCCTGGAAGAACGTGATCTCGTGATCTTGGAGCCATCATCAGACACGCCGATGTTGTGCCTCGTCATCGACGAGCTTGCCGAGATGGGCGTAACCGGCAGCAAGGCCGAACGTGATCGCATCACTCAACTGCTCAAGAGCTACCAGTCGGTAGGCAGGGCAGTCGGGTGCTCGATGGTCGCCTGCACGCAGAAGCCGACGAGTGACGCTGGTATGGACCCGAGCACACGTGCGCTCATTCCGTACCGACTGGCAATGCGGTGCGGTGATCGCTGGCAGAGCGAAAGCATCATCGGCACTGCGGACGCTGCGACCATTCCCGTAAGCGCACCAGGGCGTGCGTATTTCTCGGACGGTGGAACCGTGAGACCGGTGCAGGTCTACTACGTCGATCCCTCTCGTATCGCCGACGAGCTTTCTTGTGCCGGATTGCAGATCAGACTCGATGGCATTCCCTCTGCCGTACGAGGGTCAAGCTGGCAACAAAGCTTGCTGAGAAGTCCACGGATTGACGGCAACGATCAAGTTTGACATTGATGAAGTCCGCAGAAGCCCGTCGCCGGTAACTTCCAGGATGCCCAGCGCACCCCACTCGGGTCTGATTTTCAGGGCAGCGGCGAGGTGCTTCATCGAGGTGAAAACCGGAACAAAGTCACGATTGTCGTTGTCGTAAGTAAACTGGAGTAGCTGATTATCGTATGACACGTCCTCGACCGGGTCGGCGCAGCCTAGGGCTATCACTACCGACTGAGAAAGAGCCGAGCGGAGGATGGCAGCATCGATTACCCCGTCCGTGAGGTATGCGCTCAAACGTGAACTTGATGGCACTTGGCTGTCCATGATTTCCTTCGGTACCTTTGACCTATATGGGACACCACGAGTTGAGCAGTAGTCAAGGTGATCCTGTAACGCCCGCGGATTCGACCGACTTGCCGCAGGGGGGGGTCCGGTCCTCTCTGCACAAATACGATGGTCCCGCTCGATGGTGGGGTCCGCATCGTCTACTGACCAAAGCCACAAACGCACTGCCGTTTGCCGGGCGGACAATGATCCGAAATCTTGTACTGGCAACGAGAGACGCAAGGACAAGGGCGAGCCGTGCTCGCAACTTCTCTCTGTTGGCGGCAACTGTCGGCGGCATGACGGCGGGACACGGGTTACAGCTGAAAATCGGCGTCACTTATCTTGTTCAACACGCCGAGCTCTTTATGGCTCATCCTTCGCTGCTGACAGGTCTGTTCACGGCCGTGGACGCCGCTTATACAGCCGCCAACGGTGCGGTGATGTACACCCAAGCAGACATTCTGCGCAGAACCGGCCAGCACGCATGGCAGAACCGTGACGAAACCGTCGAGACCATCGGACAACCAAAGGAGCGACCTCATCGTCCATCCACGTTGGCGGGTGACCTTGCCTTCACGATGGCGGGGCAAATGGCGTTTTTGGCGGTCAATGGCGCTGGCTTGGATGCCGGACTTTCCTGACCTGTTCGTAGTCAGGGGTGGATTGTTGGCACCGAAAGGTTCGGTGTGTTCGCGAGCTTGATGTCGCCCGTGACGAGCGTTGCCCCGATGTGTTCGGCAAGTGCCACGTAAATGGCGTCTGCGATGGTGATGTTGTGGCGCTTCGCCCACGCGTCGGCCAACAACGGTCGTACTTGCACCCTGTGTATCGGTGAAGCCGCAAGTCGATCGAACGCCCGTTGCACACGAGCTAAAGGGAACACGTTGTTCAACTCGGCGCGCCGCAGGATGCCACTTACTTCGACGTAATAGTGCTCGGGCACCCACCATTCGGCGGACGTTGGAAGAAGTCTCTGCAACTTGAGCCCGATAGGTGTCTCGAAGAGAAGCTCGAAACCGGCAGACGCATCAAGGACGAAGTTGGTCATTCCGTTTCGGAGCGGACTTGTGCCAGTAGTTCAGCTCCGGTGACGGAGGGCTCTGTTGGGCCATCTTCCTTGAGAGAGGCAAGCCATTCGTCCATTGTCATTTTGGGTGGCTCTGTCTCAGGGATGAGAACCACGGCGGGGTCGATCTCGAAGTGTGAGGCTGGAGTGCTCATTCCACCAGTTTAGGCGACGTGGGAGCTTCGAGGCCCTGCCGTCTATACTTTTGTATGACCACGAAACAAAGCCCGAAATCGGGTTCTGCAAGTGGCTTCGTCCCTCTGCGCCCACCCACAAGTTCGTCTATCGAACCAGGGTAAGGCCCTGATTCGATGTCATCGCGGTGATTTCGTTGCGGACATCTGCAGAAACCGCGTGATATGCCTGCTTCATTGACCCAAT